>CAYNGG010000463.1:2042-3365 GCA_964396575.1 uncultured Desulfobacteraceae bacterium
CGGTAATCGGGCATCCAGGACATGATTCCGGGGATTGCGAAGACGCTGATGAGGGAGATTAAGGCGATGGTGATGAGGATCTCCATCAAGGTGAAACCGGTTTCGCGTTTTCTGTTCAACATGATCAGGCTCCTTATGGCAAAATCATCGAAACGATGCGTTCGTTTTCCGCATTAGTTACCATACAAGGATCATGCCAATTTAATGAGAATCTTGTCAAGAACAGGTTGCGCCTCACCCGCTTGCTCCCTAATCCTCTGATATAAAGGCTGATCAAAGGTCTTTTGATGCTCATCAAGGGCGATCCAACCCGGCTGACGGGCGGCCGGATGGCGGCGATCAGCCCCCTGTTCGCCCGGCTGGCTCTTAGAATGGTGTCGGCCGCTATTAAAACTTTTTACAGGGGGCGTCCTTGTGGTCGGCTTCCGGTGATCCGGCCAAAAGGCTATTGGCGGCAATAGCTTACCGCGTTTTCAAAGATTCTGATGCCGGGGGTGTTGCCGGCCGGCGGGGGCTCGTTCAGGCGTTTCCGGTGTTCCCGGGTCCGGGTCCAGTCGGGGTGATTGGTCGGGTGATTATAGGCTTCGGGGTGGGGCATGAGGCCGAAGATCCGGCCGGTGGGGTCGCAGATTCCGGCGATGTCCTGGAGCGACCCGTTGGGGTTTTCGGGGAAGCGGCCTTCGGCCGGGGCGCCGTCGGGCATGGCGTAGCGGAGGACCACCTGTCCCGAGCCGGTTAGTCGATCGACGGTACGGGGCTCCGCGTAAAATTTGCCTTCCCCGTGTCGGATGGGCAGCTCCATGGAATCCAGCCCGGAGGTGAAGATGCAGGGGGTATCCGAAGTGACGGCGAGATGGACCCAGTCGTCGCGGAAGTTTCCGCAATCATTGTAGGTGAGGGCCACGGAGCGGGCGGTGTAGTCGTTGTCGAAACCGGGGAGGAGGCCCATGTTGACGAGGGTCTGGAAGCCGTTGCAGATCCCGATGATCAGGTTGCCGTCGGCAACGAATTTGAGTATCTGGTCGCCGAGGTTGGTCCGGATCCGGACGGCTTCGATGACGCCGGCGCCGTGGTCGTCGCCCCAACTGAAGCCGCCGTCGAAGACCAGAATCCGGAAATCGGAGAGGCGGACGGCGCCGTTGATCAAGTCGTTGATGTGAACCCGTCGGGCGTCGGCGCCGGCGAGCGTCAGGGCGTATTGGGTTTCGTAGTCGCAGTTCAGGCCGTAGCCGGCCAGTACGAGGGCTGGGGTGGTTTGCATGATCTCTCTTTCTGTTGAGGTCTTGGTTTCTTTTGAAAAAAGGCCATGCAGCCATGAATGGA
>CAYNGG010000464.1:0-3342 GCA_964396575.1 uncultured Desulfobacteraceae bacterium
CAATCCCTTTCCATCCCGGTGACGGTCGAGCAGCGGATCTGGTACAACAGCGAGGTCCGGAGCCGGAACTTCCTGGTGCCGGGGCTTATCGCGGTGATCATGACCCTCATCGGGGCGCTCCTCACCGCCATGGTCATGGCCCGGGAATGGGAGCGGGGGACCATGGAAGCTCTGATGGTCACGCCGGTGGCCATGCGGGAGGTGATCCTGGGCAAGCTCATCCCCTATTTCATCATGGGGATGGGGGGGATGGCCCTGTCGGTGGCCATGGCGATCTTCCTTTTCGAGGTCCCCCTGCGCGGCTCGCTCCCGGTCCTCTTTGCCGCCTCGGCCCTGTTTTTGATCGTGGCCCTCGGGATGGGCCTCTTGATCTCGGTGGTGGCGAAAAACCAGTTTGTCGCCGGGCAGACCGCCATCATCGTTACGTTTCTCCCGGCCTTTCTTCTGTCCGGGTTTATCTTCGACATCGGGAGCATGCCGGCCGTCCTCCAGGGGATCACCTATATCGTCGCGGCCCGCTATTTCGTGGCGATCCTCCAGACCATCTTTCTGGCCGGCAACGTTTGGGGCGTGATTCTGCCCAACGCCCTGGCGCTCCTTCTGATGGCCGGGGTCTTTTTCGCCCTTATCCGGAAAAAGGCCCGAAAGCGGCTTGATTAGGATGTTGCCATGATTTACCGGATTCTCGCGCTGATGAAAAAGGAGTTTCTCTCGATCTTCAAGGACAAGAAGAGCCGGCTGGTGGTGGTGATCCCGCCCATGTTCCAGCTCTTTATCTTCGGCTACGCCGCCACCTACGACTTAAACGACGTCCCGGTGGCGATCTACGACGAGGACCGGGGGGCGGCGGCCCGGGATCTCCTGGCCCGGTTCACCGCCTCCCGCCATTTCCGGGTGGTCGCCCACCTCCAGCGGAATGACCGGATCGCGTCGCTGGTGGACCGGCGGAAGGTCCTGGCGGTCATCCACATCGGTCCCCGGTTTTCCCATGACCTCCTGGCCGGGAACGGGGCTCACATCCAGGTGATCGTCGATGGGCGGAACTCCAACACGGCCATGATCGCCCTCAACTACGTCCGGACCATCGTGACCCGGTTCAATGCCGACTGGATCGCTCAACACGGCGGAACCCAGGGGCCGGGGGCCGAGCTGAAGGTCCGGGCCTGGTTCAACCGGAACCTCGAAAGCCGGTGGTTTATCCTGCCGGGGATCGTCGGGCTCCTGACCCTGGTGGTGACCATGCTGGTGACCGCCCTGTCCGTGGCCCGGGAGCGGGAGCAGGGGACCTTCGACCAGCTCCTGGTCACCCCCTTCCGGCCGGCCGAGATCCTCATCGGCAAGGCCCTGCCCGGCTTTATCATCGGGACCGCCGAAGCCACGGTTATCCTGCTCCTCGCCGTCCACTGGTTCGAGATCCCCCTCCGGGGCAACGTCCTCACCCTCTATGCCGGGCTCTTCCTCTTTCTGATGTCGGCCATCGGGGTGGGGCTGATGATCTCGTCCTTTGCGGTGACTCAGCAGCAGGGGCTGTTGGGGGCGTTCCTGTTTCTCGTGCCCTCGGTGATCCTTTCGGGATTCACCACGCCCATCGCCAACATGCCGGCCGCCGTTCAGACCCTCACGCTCTTAAACCCGCTCCGGTACTTCATGCGGGTGATCCGGGGGGTCTTTCTGGAAGGGGCGTCGCTGGCCACCCTGACTCATCAGCTCTGGCCCATGGCGGTCATCGGCCTGGTCGCCCTGACGGCGGCCGGCTGGCTTTTCCGCCACCGGATCAATTAAACCGTCGCCCCCGCCAGCGGCGGGGCTCCGGCCCCTAACACAAAGGACAGACGCCATGCGGACAATGCTTGCCATCGCCACCCTGATCCTCTTACTGCTGCTTCCGGCGGCGGTCGCCGCCGCCGGGGCCGTCGATGCCCGCCCCCTGAAAGTCACCGACCGGACCGTCTCGCTTCGGGGGGCCATTGCCCGGGGTATCCGGGAGCATCTCTCGCTCCAGGCGGCCGGCCTGTCGGTGCCCATCCGGCGGCGGGCTGTAACCGAGAACAGAGCCGCCTTTGACCCTGCTCTGGAAGCGGAGTTAGGAGCCGCCGGGGGGCGGGAGCTGACCGGCTCGATGCTTTACGAGGACGAATACCGGGAAAGCCGGGAGCTGGGGGCCTCCGCCGGTATCCGGAAGCGCTTTCGGACCGGGCTTTCCGCCGGCCTCACCCTGGAGACGGCCCGGCGGGAGAACAACTCCACCGCCGACGCCCTCGACCCGCAATATCAGGACGTCGCGGTGCTTCAATTGAGCCAGCCGCTGCTCCGGGGCTTCGGCCGAACGGTCAACACGGCGGGGGTCCGGATCGCCGAGGAGCGGGTTCGGGTGGCCGGTTACGACTACCTGACCCAGGCCCAGGCGGTCGCGGCGGCCGTCGAGCGGGCTTATTACGAGCTGGCCCGGGCCGGCGCCGTCCTCGACTACCGGATCGAGTCCCGGGAGCTGGCCCGGGAATTGATGATGGGCAACCGGAAAAAGCTCGAACGGGGCGTGGTCTCGATCACCGAAGTCGAAGAAGCCCGGACCGCGGTGGCGGCCCGGGACGAGGAAGTCATCAAGGCCCGGCAGGCGGTGGAAGTCGCCTCCAACCGGCTCAAAGACTTGATCGAGATCCGGCGGAACCATCCGCTCTATGACGAGTCCCTGTCGGCCGGGCCGATCCCCGACCCGGAGCGGCGGTTTCCGGACCTGGGCCATGCCCTGGGGATGGCCCTGGCATCCCGCCCCGAGATCAAAGCCCTGAAAGCCAAGGCCGATGCTCTCGACATCCGCCTGGCCGCCACCAAAAACGGTCGGCTCCCCCGGCTGGATCTGGTGGGCACCCTGTCCGCCAACGGCCTGTCCGGCGATGACCGGCCGGTCCAACTCTTCGGCCCGCCCCGGACGAGCGGCCTGTCCGGCGATTACGGCGACGCCCTGTCCCGGATGGCCGAAGGCGACGGGTACGGCTGGTCCGTGGACCTCCGGCTGACCTACCCCCTGGGCAACCGGGCCGCTGAAGCCCGCTACGACCGGTCCCGGATGGAAAAGCAGCAACTGGTCCACCGGATCAACCGCATCGAGGGCGCCATCGAAACCGAAGTCAAAAACGCCCTCGTGGCGACCCGACGAAGCCTGGAACGGGTCCGGGTGGCCGGGGAGTTCGAAGCCCTGGCCCGCTCGACCCTGGACCACGAGATGAAACGCCTCCGGCGGGGGCTCTCCAACACCTTCCGGATTCTCCGGTACCAGACGGACGTGGTAGCCGCCGGCATCCGGAAGGTCACGGCGGTGGTGGATTGTCATCTGGGCCTGGC
>CAYNGG010000465.1:0-1821 GCA_964396575.1 uncultured Desulfobacteraceae bacterium
AACATACAAGGGACATTGGGGAAATAGCGTGGGGATTCATCCCCACGCGCAAGGCCGCCTGACCAGCGGGCACACCGCTCCGCCCCTACATTCCCAATTTCCTCCCCACCGCCTCGACCGCCGCGGCCACGGCGCCTTCCGCCCGGATGCTCTCGGTGATCCGTTGGATGTGAAGGTCCAGTGCCTGCTCGTTGTCGTTGCGGATGTAAGGTCGGCGCGGGTCGGGGGGGACGCCGACGATTTCGCGGACGGCTTCGTAGAGGGGAGCGGTGGCGGGAGACAGGGTTTTCCGAGCGTCGTAGTGGCCGTGCCGTTGATGGGTCCGGAGGTCGGCGGCCTGGACCCCGAAGATCAGGGCGACGGCCACGTATTCGCGGAAGATCTCGACGCTCTTCCGGGCGAGGGTGGCGGCGCCGAACCCCTGGGAGTTGATGTTCTGGTTGAATTGCTCGGCATGGGTCGGGTACCGGTCCACCAGGCCGTTGCCGTAAAAGAGGAGCAGGGGCATCATCGAGTTGGCGGTGATCTGGAGGCCCTTTAGGCCGATGTTCACCGGCCGGTCCGGGTTGCCCACCAGCGAGGCGGGCAGGCCGTTGTTGAATTCCGGAGCCACCAGAAAGCCGATCTGAACGTCTAAGTGCTTGGCCATCATGGCGATATCCCGCCGGAGGGCGTCCATGGCCACGCCGATGTACTGGCCGAGGAAGTTCCCGCAGTACCGGTAATCCCCGGTGTCGGGGTCCACTAAGGGGTTGTCGGTGGCGGCGCTCATCTCGACGGTGATCTGGGAGGCAATGGTGGCCAGGCTGTCCAGGACCGGCCCGAAATACTGGGGCAGGCAGCGGAGAGCGTAGCGGTCCTGGGCCAGGTCATCGCCGTTATCCCGGGGGCTGCCGGAGAGCTCGTCGCGGACCAGGGCGGACCCTTCGAGGAAGTCCCGCATGAGGTCGGCGGCCCGGACCTGTCCGGGGTGGGGCTTGTGCCGGCTGATAAAGGGGTGAAAGGCGCCGTTGCTGGCGCTCATCCCCTGAAAGATCAGGGCGTGGGCCCCGAGGGTCAGGGCGGTCAGGGTCCGGACGTCGTGGATGTTAATCGCCGCGATCCCGGTCATGACCGAGGTGCCGTTCATCACCGAGAGGCCCTCCTTGGCGGTCAGCTCGATGGGGGCCAGGCCGAGCCGGGCCAGGGCGTCGGGAGCCCCGAGCTCCTCGCCGTCGAGGGTGACCCGGAAGGCCGGGTCGAGCCCCACCACGGCGCCGAGGATATAGGCCAGGGGCACGAGGTCGCCGGAAGCCCCGATGGAGCCCATTTCGTGGACGGATGGGGTGAGGCCCCGGTTGACGGCGTCAACGAGCCGTTCGATGATTTCGGGACGGACCCCGGAGACGCCCCGGGTCAGCGAGTTGGCCCGGAGGAGCATGGCGGCCCGGACGTCGGCATCGGGCAAGAGGGGTCCGGTGCCGGTCTTGTGGGGCCAGGCGATGTTCTGCTGAAGCGCGGCGGCGGCATCGGCCGGGACCCGGACGTTGGACATCCCGCCAAAAGCGGTGGTCACGCCGTAAATGGCGGCCCCGGCATCCACCGCGGCCATGATGATCCGGCGGGATTGGTCGATCCGGTTCCGGACCGCCGGGTCGTCGGTGATCCGGACGGGCGCGCCGTGTCTGGCCACCCGGACCAGGTCCGCGATGGTCAGGCCCTCACCGGACAGGGTTACCGGCTCGTGGGTCATGGTGTCTCCTTCTTAAAGTGGTTCATCAGGGCCTCCGGCGGGAAAACCCCAGCCAGCCCACCGTCAATGTTGTCAGCGCAAAGGCCAGA
>CAYNGG010000465.1:1921-3337 GCA_964396575.1 uncultured Desulfobacteraceae bacterium
CCGGCGGGAAAACCCCAGCCAGCCCACCGTCAATGTTGTCAGCGCAAAGGCCAGAAGATAGCCGATTTGCGGGTAAACCGCGGACAGGTCCCCGGACCGGACAAAGAGGTCGGTCAGGGCGTCGAGCCCCCAGCCCAAGGGGGAAAACCGGCTGATCTCCCGCATGATTTCGGGCATCACATAAACCGGGACCATCACCCCGCCGAGGGCCGCTGCGATGACCACCGAGACGGCGCCGATCATCGAAGCCTGCTCATAGGTCCGGGCCAGAGTCCCCAGCATGATCCCGTATCCGGCGGCGGCCAGGGCCGAGGCGGCGGTCACCGCGACAATGGCGCCGTAAGCCGTCCCGACCTCGAGGGCGGAGGTCCCCAGAAGCGGGAGGAGCCAACGGCCGATGCAGAGGATAATCCCGAGCTGGCAGAAACAGACCAGGAGATAGGCCACCACCTTCCCGGCCAGGAGAACGGCATAGGGCACCGGGAGGGTCATCAGCCGGCGAAGGGTCCCCTCGTCGCGCTCCCGGATGATCGACCCGCCCAGGGGGACCACGATGAAGAACATCCCGAAGAGGGCCCAGGCGGGGACGTTCTGCTGGACCGCCGAGGGAAGCTCGTCAAACCCGCCCCGTCCGGTCTGCCGAAGCTCGACGGCCGCCAGATCGATCCGGCCCCAGCCGGAATCGATCCGGGGAAAGACCGGCTCGTCGCTCCCGGTGATCCCCGAGATGATCCGGTCGGCCGTGGCCTCCACCGCTTCGGACATGGCCCTTGCCATCATCTCCTTTTCGGCGGACCGGAGCATTGCCGTGAGGGCGGATGCCATCGCCGACCGGAAGGTCCCCTGGAGCGTCGGGTCCACGTAAAGCCGGACCGGCGCAACCTCGGGTTCGGGCTCGGCCGACGGGGGAGCCTCGCCCAGGGCAAGGGCGATCCGCTGGCCCAGCCGGGTTTCCATGGCCGCCGTCGTCCCGTCGGGGATCACGATGGCAAACTGGAAATCGCCGTCGGTCAGGACATCCGGGATCGCGTCGTCGGCGGGCATCCCGTCGGCCGGGGCCCGTTCGACGGTCATCCCGGATTCGTCCAGCCCGTCGGCAATGGCCGTTCCGAGCCCGCCGCCGTCCCGGTCCACCAGCAACAGCCGGACATCGGTCTCGCCGGTGGCTTTCAGGATGTTGGCCTGGACCAGGGAGACGACGATCACCAGGACCGCCGGCATGAGAAAGAGGACCAGGAGCCCGGCCCGGTCCCGGATCAGGAGGGTGAGCTCTTTTCCGATTGTAGCGATGAGCGAGGTCATTTTGATTTTAGATTTTTGAATTTAGATTTTAGATTTTGGAAATGTGCAATCATCATTTTGATTTTAGATTTGTGATTTTAGATTTTGGATTTTGGAAATTGCAATCATCAATCA
>CAYNGG010000466.1:0-3329 GCA_964396575.1 uncultured Desulfobacteraceae bacterium
GGGGCTTACATCCCCGACTTGAAGAAGGTCACCGGGTCGGCCACCAGCCCCCGGCCACAATGATGGCTTTGTTGACGGTGGTTTCGGAGATCGGCACGAAAGCCTGGACCCGGTGGTTGTCACTGTCGGACACGTAAACCCGGCCGTCGGGAGACACATCGATGCCACGCGGGTAGTTGACCTGTCCCGGATCACTGCCCAGCTCGGACCAGACCGCGGCCGGAATCCCGCTCAGGTCCGGCGGAAACCGCTGGAGCCGACTGTTTTTCATGTCGGCGACATAGACATTGCCGTCCGGATCGGTGGCCACCGCTTCGGGAAAGTCGAACCGGCCCGGATCGGCTCCATTTCCGCCCCATTTGCCCAGGAAGGTCCCTTCCCGGGAAAAGGCTTGAATCCGGTGGTTGTTGCTGTCGGCCACGTAGATCACCCGATCCCCGCCCGCATCCGTGCCCACGGCAATCCCCCGTGGATATTGAAGCTCGCCGTCGCCCTCGCCCTTTCCGCCCCATTGGGTCCGGTACCCCCCGCCGAGGTCGAAAACCTGGACCTTATGGTTAACCCGGTCCGCAATGTACAGGACCCCATCCGGGTCCACGGCAACCGCCCAGGGAAATCGGAAGCGGCCATCCGGGGTGTCGGCCCCGTCGAAGGTGCGGATCCACTGACCGCCGGAATCGAAGGTCTGGATCCGATGGTTCTCGGCGTCGGCCACTACGACCGTATTTTCTCCGGCGCCGTCCCGGAAAATCGCCACGTCGGTGGGTCCGGTAAAATTCCCGTCGGCATCGCCCGGCCCACCCCACTGCCCGAGGAGCTCCCCATCGGAGGCGAATTTCTGGACCCGATGGTTTTCGGTGTCGGCCACGTAGATCATGCCGTCGTCGTCCACCGACAAGCCATGGGGATAGCTGAACCGGCCGGATGCGCCGCCGCTGGCCCCCCATCGGGTTACGAATCGGCCTGTTCGGTCGAGCTTCTGGATCCGGTGGTTGCCGGCATCCGCCACATAAAGGTATCCATCCGGACCGCCGGTCAGCCCGACGGGCCCGTTGAGCTGCTCCGGGCCGTTCCCCGGCCCCCCCCACCGGCTGATCAGCTCCCCATCGGCGGAGAATTGGCTGACCCGCCCCCTTAAGGTCTCGGCTACGTAAACCGATCCGTCAGGGGCCACCCAGATCCCGTTGGGGGCCTCCAGCCCGGCGTTCACCCGCCAGCCCAGATCGGCGCCGTCCGGCGAAAATTTCCGGACCGCTCCCGTTAGCGAGTCAGTAACGTAAACCGCGCCGTCCTGGCCCACCGCAATGCCCTTGGGCACATCGAAAGGACCGTTTCCCGTCTCATCTCCGTTCCATTGCCGGAGAAAGGCCCCATCACCGGTGAATTTCTGGACCCGCCGGTTTCCGGCGTCCACCACGTAAACGTCCCCGACGGCATCAGCGGCAATGCCCATGGGTTGATCGAGCTTCCCAGGTCCGTCACCCGGACCACCCCATTCAGCTACAAACCGGCCTTCAGGAGTAAATTTCTGGACCCGGTGGTTGTCTTTATCGGTGGCGAAGACCGCGCCGTCCCGCCCCACGGCAATGCCATAAGGAATTTTGAATTCACCCGGACCATCCCCCCGGACGCCCCATTTCCGGACGAAAGCGCCGTCTTCCGTGAATTTCTGAATCCGGTCGTTGAGCGTATCGGCCACGTAAACATAGCCGTCGCGGTCGATGGCCACGTCATAGGGCTGGAAGAAATACCAGGGCTGGCGGAGGGCGGGCCATAAGGCGGCATAATGGTAGGTCGGCCGGCCCCAACCGTCGGCTGGGAGAAGGAATAGAATCACAAGTAAAAACGTCCCGATCCATGACCACCCAATCCGCCGGTGCCGGTCCCGCTGCATCAGTGCCTCCTTTCTCAATCGGCCGAAATCAAGGCGGACTACATACCGCCGACCTTTCGAAGAATGAAAATGACCTCCGGCAGCCCGATAGGCCCGGCGCCATCACCGTCAACATCGGCGTCGGCCTGGATGGACGTTCCTCCGAGATCCCCGCCGGTCAGGATCATCAACGCCAGGACCGCGTCCGCCAACGTGACCCCGTCCGCGCCGTCCACATCGCCCCGATGGTCCGTCCTCAGGCTGATTTCTTTTTCAATGGCCTCACCTTGCGAGACACCGGTGACGGTCACTTCCTCGGGAATGTATCCGGGGGCCGTCACCAGAACGATGTAGGTTTCGCCGGTGTAGGAGACGACATCCTGGTAATGCCCCTGCTCGTCGGTCGGCGGGAGGGTCGTTTCGCCCGACGGAATCTCGGCGCCCTGGATGGGGGCGGAGGTATCCGCGTCATAGACCGTCCCGCTGACAGTCAGGTCACCCGGGTTGGCGTTGTTGTCCGTTTCAAATTGCCGAGTGGTGGTCGATTCCCGGATGTTTCCGAACTCATCGATGGCTTCCACCTTCCAGTAATAAACGGTTTCCGTCTGGATGCCGTGATCCGACGTCAAGGTAAACGCGCTGGTGGTCAAGCCTTCCTTTGGAAATTGGAGAAGATTGTCGCCGGCTGGAAAGGTTTCATCTTCGGAGAGGTAGAGGGTATAGCTGAACAGGTCCCCATCCGGGTCGGTGGTGCTTTCCCAGTCGAGGAGCACGGTGGTCGAGGTGACGGCCCCATCCGCCGGCAGGAGCAGATCGAACGGCTCCGGCGGCTTATTGCACCAGCCAGGAGCGGCCATTCCAAAGGTGAAACACGTCACCAGCAGAACCCAGATGAGAATCCATTGCTTCATCAAAGCACCTCCTTTAGCATCGCTGGGCATCCCCTGAAATTAAAATCCCAGGCTGACTCTTTTGAAACCGGCTGAAGCCGGTTAGGGCCAAAAGCGGATTGACAACCCGCCAATCACACTTCCAACCCGACGTTGATCTGGTTTTATCGGCTTTTGCCAATCAAAGCATCAATAGGTAACGACACATCAGCCCCCAAAAGGAAACCTCGCCCGCGATAAAGTTGCCCCGACGAGAATCATGTGATATTTTTACATGGAATATCGTTGTTAATCCAAACTAGGAGATAGAGCAATGGCAAAAACCGCTATCATTCAGGCCCATGTGGAACCTGAAGTTAAAGAGAAAGCCCAGCGGATTTTTAAAAAGCTAAACATCAGTATGTCCGAAGCCATCTCGATTTATCTGAATCAGGTCGCCATTCACGGCGGCATCCCTCTCGATATGCAGATTCCCAACGCACTGACCGAGGAGACCCTTCGAAAATCCGATAAAAACGAGGATCTTCATCGGGTCCCCAGCGTGAATGAGTTGTTTCAGGAATTGG
>CAYNGG010000467.1:0-3326 GCA_964396575.1 uncultured Desulfobacteraceae bacterium
GGCAAAATATAATAGCCCGTAAGGGCGCATCCATTGGCCGAAACGATGATCGAAGGCTATTTTACGTTAAAAAACATTCGTGGCTCAACAAGGAGAATCCGTATGCACCGTTTCCGAAGTCCGATTATCATCTTTTTGCTGGTTTTTGCCCTCGTCCCGGCGGCGGAAAGCTCCGACCGGCCGTGGTCGGAGATTGTTTCGGCCGCCCGGGGCCAGACCGTTGACTGGTTTATGTGGGGCGGCTGGCCGGAGACCAACGCCTATGTGACCGGGTTTGTGGCCGATGAGATGGCTGAGCGATACGGGGTCCGGGTTCGCCAGGTCCCGGTGCGGGACATCGCCGAGGTGGTGGGTCGTCTCCTGGTGGAAAAGCAGGCCGGCAAGACTTCGGGGGGCGAGGCCGACCTTCTCTGGATCAACGGGGAGAACTTCCGGACCGCCAAGGCTCATGGGCTCCTCGACGGCCCCTTTGCCGACCGCCTGCCCCACACCCGGCTGGTTGACTGGGACCAGCCGTCGGTGAGAACCGACTTCGGGGTGCCGGTGGATGGGATGGAGTCGCCCTGGGGCAGCGCCCAGATCGTCTTGATTTACGACACTCGACGGACCCCGGAGCCGCCGGGGACCATGGGCGAGCTCCTCGACTGGATTCGGGCTCACCCCGGCCGGTTTGCCTATCCGGCCCCGCCCGACTTCACCGGGTCGGCCTTTGTCCGGCAGGTCTTCTACCATGTCGCCGGTCCGGACCGTCAATGGACGGGCGAGGTCGATCGGGAGGCCTTTGACCGGGCCGCGAAGGCCACCTATAAAGTCCTCCGGGAGCTCGCCCCGGCCCTCTGGCGCGGGGGCAAGACCTATCCCGAGTCCCCGATCCGGGTCTCCCAACTCTTTGCCGACGGCGAAGTCGATTTCTCCATGAGCTACCACCCGGCGGAGGCTTCCAAGAAGATCCACGACGGCCTCTTTCCCGAGACGGTCCGGACCTTTGTTCTGGATGGGGGGACCCTGGCCAACACCCATTTCGTGGCCATCCCCTTTAACGCGGCCGACCGTGAGGGGGCGATGGTCCTGGCCGACTTTCTCCTCTCCCCCGAAGCCCAGCTCCAAAAGGCGGACCCCCGGATCTGGGGTGATCTGCCGGCCATCGACCTCGACCGCCTCGATCCGGAATGGCAAAAGCGGTTCGCCGACCTCCCCCGGGGAGTGGCCACTCTGCCCCCGGCGACTCTCCAGGCTCACCGAATACCCGAGCTGCCGTCGGAGCTCCTGGTGGCTCTGGAGCGGGGCTGGGAACGGCACGTCCTGAAGGGCCGGTGATCCCGGTTTTCGGCCGAGGCGGGGTTCCGGGGCCGCCCCGGTCCGGCCCGGCGCGGACCTGGCTCCCCCTGGCTCCGGCCCTGGGGGTGGTGCTCGGGCTCTTCGGCGGGGGGCTTGTGCTGGGGGGGCTCCAGAGCCTCGGGCATCTCCCGGCCGCCGGGATGACCGCCCTGACGCTCGATCACTACCGCCGTCTCCTGACCGACCCCGACTTTATCGGGAGCCTCTGGCTGACCCTCTATATCTCGGGCGTCTCGACGGTCATCGCCGCCGGGCTGAGCATCTGCGCGGCCCTGGCCCTGATCCGGGGCCCCGGAACCCGGCGGCTCCTCCACTTGGTCTTCCAGGCGCCCCTGATGGTGCCCCATCTGGTGATCGCGGTCTCGGTTCTCCTGCTCCTCTCCCCGGCCGGGATGATCTCCCGGCTGGCGGTGGCAATGGGGATCACCGAATCCCCCGCCGACTTTCCCCTATTGGTCAACGATCCGGCGTGTATCGGGATCATCGTCACCTATGTCTGGAAGGAGGTTCCGTTCATCACGTTGATGCTCCTGGCGGTCCTCCGGCAGACCGGGGCGGAGCTTCTGGAGGTGGGTCGGACCCTCAAGGCCGGCCGCTGGCAGCGGTTCCGGTTCATTCTCCTGCCCACTCTGGCGCCGGCTTTGGGGGGCGCGAGCCTTTTTGTCTTCGCCTACACCTTCGGGGCTTTCGAGGTCCCGTTTCTCCTGGGGCGGACGTATCCCATGACCTTGCCGGTCCAGGCCTACCGGCTTTACCGCGACGTGGACCTCATGGCCCGGCCGGAGGGGATCGCCACCGGGATCGTCATCGCCGTCATCGTGGCGGGTCTCGTGGCGCTGACCGCCTGGGGAGCCCGGTGGGTCCGCCGTCGGCGGGGGGCGTTATGAGTCGGGCCGGGGGGCGGCTTTTCGCCTCGGTAGTCGGGGTCGCCGTCCTGACCCCGTTTGTTCCCCTGCTGCTCTGGTCGGTGAGCGGCAGGTGGTTTTTTCCCGATCTTCTGCCCGCCGCCTGGAGTCTTCGGGCCTGGGAATATGCCCTGGGGTCCGCCGGCGGGCAGGTCCTGGCGGGGCTGTGGGAAAGCGTGGCTGTGTCCGGGATCACCGCCGCCGTGGCCGTGGTCGTGGGAGTCGGGGCCGGCCGGGCCTTGGGCCTCCACGACTTTCCGGGCAAGCCCCTGGTCTTGATCCTGATGGCCCTGCCGGTGATTGTGCCCCCGCTCTGCGTGGCCATGGGGCTCCACCTCTGGTTCATCCGGCTGGGGCTGGCCGAAAGCCGCCTCGGGGTGATCCTGGTCCACCTCACCGCCTGCGTACCCTACGCGGTTTTTGTGATGTGGGGGGTTTTCGAGCGGTACGACCCGGCTTTCGAGGAGCAGGCCCGGTCCCTGGGGGCCACTCCGGTCCAGGTGCTCCGGCGGGTGACGATTCCCTTTATCCTGCCGGGGGTGACGGTGGCGGCGCTCTTCGCCTTTCTCGTCTCCTGGACTCAGTACCTGGGCACCCTGATTATCGGGGGCGGCCGGATCATCACCCTCCCGGTGCTCCTCTTCGCCCTCATGAACAGCGGGGACCGGCCGGTGGCCGCCGCCGTGAGCCTGATCTTCGTGGCCCCGGCCCTGGGGGCTCTGATCCTGTCGGCCCGGGCCTTGAGCGGGCGGGAGACCAAGCCGGAGGCCTGATGGGGGAGCTGGTCATCGAGGGACTCGATCTCCGGTACGGGCCGACCGAGGTGGTCCGGGATCTGGAGCTGACGGTGAACGACGGGGAGCTGGTCTCGCTTTTAGGGCCGTCGGGAGCCGGGAAGACCACGATCCTCAAAGCGGTGGCCGGGCTGATCCAGCCGGTTCGGGGCGATGTCCGGATCGACGGCCGGTCCGTCCTTCACCTGCCCCCGGAGCGCCGGGACGCGGTGATGGTCTTTCAGAAGCCGCTGCTGTTCCCGTTCATGAGCGTCTGGGAGAACGTGGGGTTCGGTCTCCGGATGCAGCG
>CAYNGG010000468.1:0-3321 GCA_964396575.1 uncultured Desulfobacteraceae bacterium
CCCCCCGGATCATAAGGGTTTATCCTTGTTTATCCTGAATCCTTGTCCCGAGACGACCGCGCTCCTGAGCGTGGGGCTTTATGCCATGAATAGACTACTGATCTGGATATGGACGGCCCTGGTCATCGGCGCCGCGGGCATGGCGTTCGCGGAGGCATCCGGCCCGGCTGCCGGGGACGGGGCGGCCCTGGACCGGCTGACCCGGGACATGGACCAGCTTACTGAAATCGCCACCCGGACCCGGATGAACGCCGACTTCGTGCCGGGGATGGTGACGGTGTTCTACGGCGATGACCTCGAGGCCCGGGGCATCCGGACCGTCGGGGAGGCCCTCACCCTCGTCCCGGGCATCCATCTGGCCCATATCTCGCCGTCATTCGGCCGGACGGCGGTCCGAGGGGTCTCTCGGGGGTTTGCCTCGGGCCATCTTAAGGTGCTCCTTAACGGCATCCCCCTGACCACCGCTTTCGGGATCGATCCGGTGCCGAACATGCCGGTCGGCCAGGTGGCCCGGATCGAGGTGGTCCGGGGGCCCGGGTCGGCCATCCACGGCGAGTACGCCTTTGCCGGGGTGATGAACATCATCACCCGCCGGTCCGGCCGGCGGGCCTTTGCCGGAGTGGGCCGGGACGAAACGCTCCTGGCCGGCGGTACCGTCTCGGCCGGGGGCGATCCGGACCGGCCGCTTCTGGGGCTCAACGCGGCCTGGGCGACCGCCGGGGCCTCGGCTGAGGTGGCCGGCGCCTACCGGGAAAGCGGATCAGTTTCGACCTCCGGCGATCCCGCGCCCGTCTTCGGCGCTCCCACCGACACTTACACCGAGGGCGACACCAGTGGCGGCTTCGGGGGATATATCGGCGCGGACGCCCTGCCGACGGCCGGCGACCGGTCCTACGCCTCGGGAATCCTCACCTTCGAGCGGGGTCCGTGGTCGGCGTCCGGCTACCTGTTCCAGAACGACCAGGACGCCCTCTACACCGGCCGGCAGTGGGGGCTCTCCGGAACCCGCCGGTGGGACTTCGTCCCCGGCCTGGAGGCCTCGCTCCGGCTCGGGCTTCGAGGCCGGCGATTCGATAACGAGGCCGCCCCGGAGACCGACTGGTCGGGGGTCGATCCGGAAGCCGAAATTTTCGGCTACGACTATGACGAGAGCATCCTCGATGCCGAGCTGGAAGCGGTTTACCGGGGCTGGGCGGGCCATACCCTCCTGGGGATCGCCGGTTTTTCTGAGCTGCGTCTGGACGATGTAGTCCCGCCGGACAACGGGCCGGGCGGACGGCTGGAAGGCCGGGACCGCCGCCACGGGAGCCTGGCGATCCAGGACGAGATCGCCTTCCATGATCGGCTCCAGGTCACGGCCGGGCTTCGCTATGACACCTACGATGACGTCGGCGACCAGATCAGCCCCCGGATTGCCGCCGTCTTCCGCCTCAACCAAAACCGGGGGGCCGCCGTCCGCCATATCCTGAAAACCCAGTATGGCCGGGCCTTCCGGCCGCCCAGCTTTCTGGAAATGGTCGCCAACGCTAACGAGGACCCGATCACCGAATCGGAGACGGTCGATACCGTGGAGCTGGGCTACATCCGGCGCAGCACCGCCCTCTTATGCCGGCTGACCCTCTTCCATTCGGAGATGACGGCCCGGGCCGGATATGCGGGTCCCGCCTCGGGCGTGATCGACGGGCGGAGCCGGGGGGCCGAGATGGAGCTAACCGCCCGCCTGCCGGGGACCCGGATCGAGGTCGAAGGGACTCTTTCCCGGTCCTGGACCGACTGGTCGCTTGCGGCGGATGAAGTCCCCGAGACGGCTGATTGGCTGGGCAGCCTGGGGGTCCTCTTCGAGCCGACCTCGTGGCTCTCCCTGTCGAGCCGCTGCCGATGGGCGGGCGACCGGGGCGGTGGCCTCGATGACACGCTCACCGTGGATCTGACCGCCGGCCTCGCGCCCTTTCAGAATCGGGACATCCGGCTTCGGGCCGGGGTCAAGAACCTGTTTGCCGAAGATTTCCGATACCCCATAACCGGCGATCCAGCCGACGGCGAGGCCCCTCTCACCTGGGCCGGGGAAGCCCCGGACCGATGGTGGTGGGCGACTTTCACCGTTTCGTTCTGATCGCCCTGAACCGACCCAACAGGAATTTGCGCATCGTGTTAATCCCACCAGTTATATCGGCGTTCCGGCCCTTTCTGGTCTGCCTGGCCGCCATCCTGCTCTGCCTGCCTCCCCGGGCCGGCCGGGCCGGGGAGCGGGAGGCCTGGCGGGCTTATGCCGGTCTGACGCTGTTCCCCAGTGTTCTGGCCGCGGACCGGGATATCGCGGAGAAACGGACGCCAGCGGGCCGACTGCGGCTGTTGATCGTCTTTCGAGAGCATCGGGGCCGGGCCGAGGAGCTGGCGGACCGGCTCCGATCGGCCACGGCCATTGCCGGCATCCCGCTCCAGGTAGGGGTCCGCCAGGCGGCCGGACGGTTTCAACCGACGTCCGACCCCGTGGCGGGCATCTACCTGGCCGAGCCCCTGGGCCGAGCCAGGGAAGCGGTCCTCCGATACGGCCGACAACATCACACGATTGTCTTTTCACCGTTCGAGGGGGATGTCGCCGCCGGAGTTCCGACCGGACTGATCATCAGCGACCGCATCATGCCCTATGTGAATCCCGAAGCCCTGTCGGACTTCTCCATCCGGCTCAAGCCCTTTTTCCTGAGAGTCGCCGCCCGGTATGAGTGATTGGTGATTGCTGATTGGTGCTTAAATCTAAAATCATAAATCTAAAATCTAAAATTAGAGGGGTCCCGGGGGATCGCCGGGTTCACCAGGTTTTTCTGGCGCTGGCCATCGGGCTTGAAGGGCTGTTGGTTCTCTATTGGACCGTTGCCCTGGACCCTCAGCTTACCCGTAAGGCCCGTCTGACGACCCGGGCTCTGGCCGAAGCCCATGTTCCCGCCGTGGCCTCGGCCGTGGAGACCCTTGGGGAAGCCTCGGATGCGGGCGCCGCCCGCCGCTCTGTCCGACATGCGCTGAGCCGGATGCTTTTGCTCAGCGATCCCCAGTCCGGGATTCCCTTTGTCCAGGGCCTTACCCTCGAGCTGGACGAGACGGCCATCCCGGCGGCCGGGCCGATTTCGGGCTTGTTGACGCTGTCGGTGAATCGGTCCACGGGTCCGGCCGCTGACGCCGCGGCCGCTGAAGCTGAAATCCCGATCTACATCGGCCCGGCCAACGAGCTGGTGGGCATCCTTCAACTCCACGGCAATCCCGCCTATCTCCGGCACTTTAAATCGGATGTCCGCCGAACCTTTTTCGGTCTGGCGGGAATCATTG
>CAYNGG010000469.1:0-3314 GCA_964396575.1 uncultured Desulfobacteraceae bacterium
GTGGCCTCGGTCCGGTCCCGGAAGGTCATGAACCGGACATCCCGCCAGGTGAAAAACTCGTACTCCTGAAATCCTTTGCGCAGGACCGTCTTCACGATGGGCTCCTGTTTGATGGACCAGACGGGTCCGTCATCGGACTGAGGGATGAGGACTGAGGACTCATCCGTCGGGATCAATTACCCGCTATGTCAGTCCATCCTTGCAATGAGAATAGCCAAGACTTCATGGCCTCGATCATAGGCCAGGGCAGGTTAAACTTCAACCATTTTTCCGACCGGATGCATTTGGGCCGCCGGGGTATCGAAGATGCAGGACTCGAAAGGACGGCAGCGCAACGGCCTCTTCAGCCACCGACTTGAACAACCCCGAAAAAACCGGTAAGGTAGATCCGTATTTGGATGGGCAAAGGGCTCAGGGGCCTCCGCCGCGTTGTCTGCCGGTGATGGTCGGCCCATCCCATATCCCGAATGGATCGAAACGGATAATCAGGTGATCGAAAAGATGACAAGGCGTTTCCGGGGCCTCGTCCCGGTTATTCTCCTGGCGGCCCTGCTGGCTGTTCCAGCGGCTGCCGGCGCGGCATCGACGCCCGAGTCGGGAGCGCGGGCGGACTCCCCTCCGGGGACCGCCGTCAACAGGCCTTCGGACCTTCCCGACACGGTCTGGCCCTTTGACCGGGTGACCATCCGGCGGGGGATTGCCGACCTCTTCGACGAGTGGCACGAGACCGCGTTTGCCATCGACGCCGAGCTGGTCCGCCATGTCTCCTACTTCTACAAATACTATTCGATCATCGACCGGCACGGGACCAACGAGATCATCGAGCGGAGCCGGGAGTACCTCCCCGGGATTCAAAAAATCTTTGCCGAATACAACCTGCCGGCGGAGCTGGCTTTTGCCATTCCATTCGTGGAAAGCGCGTTTCAGAACAAGGCCCGGTCCGACAAAAAGGCGGTGGGGATGTTCCAGTTCCTCGCCCGTACCGCCCGGAGCTACGGACTCAAAATCGGCGGCGGGGTTGATCAGCGGCAAAATTTCAAGCTCGCCGCCGAAGCCTGCGCCAAATACCTGTCTGAAAACCGGAACATCTTTGCCAGCACGGTCTTGAGCTTGGGGAGCTTTCATCACGGCACCAACAAGGTCATCTGGGTTCTGCGCCGGCTTCCCATGAAGGAGAACAAACGGAGCTTTGACGCGATTTTCAAAAACCGGGAGCTGGGGAAATACTCCAAGGAATACATCCCCAAATGCCTGGCCGCATCCCTGATTTATCGCTATCTGACCGACCAGGATCTGGCGGCGCTACCTGAGATGGACGCGGGGCGGAAGCTCCTGGACCGGTTTGTCCATGTCGATGAGCTCCGGGAGCGCCACGCCGACCTTCTGGCGCTCAATCCCGACCTGGTGGATGCCAAGACCACTTATCTCTACGCCACCACCCGAGGCTATATGCTCCTGGAGAGGCTCACCGTCCCGGACGGATCGATCACGGTGGCCCTGGCGGTGAATCCGGAAACGGTTCCCCCCGCTCCGGTCCGGGAACCGGCGTCCTCACCGCCGGATCAGGCGGCGTCGGGCGAGACGCAGACCGAATCGGAGGCGGCCGCGGATGTTTCGTCGCCGGAGCCGGAACGCAAAGGCGATCAACAATCGAAAACGACCTCGGCCGATGAGTCCTCGCCGGCGGTGGCGGCACTGTCGGAAAATAAGGAAGCCGACCCGGCGATCATCACCGTCACCGTGCCGAAGCTCGTGGGGGAGCCGTGGGATGAAAAGGTCCGGAAGCGGTTTCCGGACCGGGAGATCCTGATGAACGAGTCCTACAACGGAATCGTGGATGAGATCGGGGTCGTCTTCGACCAGAACCTGAAGGCCGGGGACCCCTGGACGGCCGGGGACATCCTCATTCTCGAGGTGGGCCGGCCGCCGATTCCCGAGGACGAGCTGTCCTCCGAAGAATACTCCCGGTTCATCCGGGAGTACATGTCAACGATCCGAAAGAAAGGCTCGGACGAGGCCTCACAATCTGATGGGAAAGGGGAGACCAATTGATGAAACGATCGGCATGGGGACTGATCCTGCTGGTGTTATGGCTCGGCGCGGACGGCGCTCTGGGCGCGGATGACGGGGTTGATGTCCGGTCCTGCGAGAGTGCCTTTACGGAATCGGGAAAATGGCGGTACCCGGACCGGGAGACCTTTGAGACGGCCTTGCGGGCGGCGTCCCGACGGGATGCGGTCACATCGATCCTCGGGGAGACGCTGGACGCTTACCCCTACGGACCGTTTTCCCGGGATGCCCTCGTCGAAACCCTGAAAGCCTTTATCCGGTGCGATGACGCTCGGATGGCCGCCGCCCCGCCACTGGACTTCTGCATGTCCCTGAGCGGGTGTGTGGCCGAGGGAGATGTCCGGGAGCGGCTCCGGCCGGTGGAGATCGCCCGGGTCTGCGGAATCGACCCCGAAGGGGTGGCGGCCGGCGCCGACCGGATCGAAGCGGCCTTTGCGGAGGCCCTCGCCGGCCCGGACGACGGGAGCTCTCCGGAGACCGTCAGATCGATGATGAACGATCCGGAAGCCATCCGGTCCAACGGCCCTGAGATACTCGAATCACTGGTCCGCCGGGTCGAGGTGGCCGCCGGTCCGGAGAGCCTGGACGGGACCGTCTGCCTGGGGCTGATGGTCTATCCCATCGACCTTTACGCCGCGACCACCCCGGCGGATTGAATTGTCCAACCGGCTCGACAAAGAGCTCGACAAAGGAGACAGCCATGCGGAAGGCTTTTGCCATCGCCCTGTTGATGACCTGTTTTGCCCTCCCGGCAACGGGAGAAGAGATCCGGTATTGCGAGCCGATTTCCGATGAGGCCGGGCAGTGGCGGTATCCGGACGAAAACGCCTATTACCGGGAGCTGACGATCCAGGCCGAACGGCTGGCGGTGGAGTCGGTCTATGCGGAGGAGCTGGCCTCGTTTCACTCGGAAGTCCTCGACCGGGCCACCCTGGCGGACGCGCTCACGGACTTTCTCGCTTATGAGCGGGAGACCGATCGGGGCGAAAAACAGCGGGATTTCTGCGTCACCCTGACCGATATCCGGAAAAAAGAGGCGGCCGGCCTTTTCCCGGCCGTCGAGATCGGCCGGGTCTGCCATTTTGATGAGACCATCCGCCGGACCCTGATCGACGGCATCCGGGACCGGTTTATCGGGAGCCTTCGCGACAAGGCGCCACTCGGCGACGCGCTCCTCTCCCTGATCGAAGACCCCACCAACATCGCCATGAAGACCGAGGCCCAGTTGCGGCGGTACATCAATG
>CAYNGG010000470.1:0-3304 GCA_964396575.1 uncultured Desulfobacteraceae bacterium
GCGTCAGGGCGTCCCGTGGAGCAGCTCGACCGGGTGACGGACCGGGGTCGAGGACATCTGATTGAGCTGAAGTCGGCAGCTCAGGCAGTCGGTGGCGATCAGGTCGGGTTTCAACCGGTTGATGGTCGCCATCAGGGGCGCGCCCATCTCGAGGGATGCCCGGTGGAAGGATTTCTTGAACCCCATGATCCCGGCCATGCCGCAGCAGTGGAAGGACCCCGGCACGGTTTCCACGGACAGGCCCGGCATTTCGGCCAGCAGATCGGCGTAAGGGGTCCCGATTTTCTGCTCCCGGAGGTGACAGGGCGGGAAGTAAACTACCCGGACTTCATCCGTGTCCGGCCGCGCCGGACTATCTTCGGCCGGCGGAAAATCCGCTCCGGCCGCTCCGGCCAGGTATTCCCCCAGATCATGGGTCCGCTCGGCCACCGCGGTCCGGGTCACCGGGTCGAGATTGGAAAAATAGCCGTCGTCCTTGAGGATTTTCCCGTAAATCGACCGCTTTAAAAGCCGGTAATCTCGCCGGCCGTCCGGCCCCGGCCGGAGGCTCACCGGGACCTTGATGTGATCCGGGTCCCCGCCGATCCGGTCCTGGACGGCCGGAGCGTACCAGGCGCCTTCGAGGATGACCTGCTTGAGCATGTAGCCGCAGGTGGGACAGGAGCAGACGATGTCGCAGCCGTCGTCAACGGCCCGCCGAAGCTGGTCCAGGGATTCTCCGGCCAGTCGGAGCGCCAGTTGCCGGTCTCCCTCGAGAAGCGGCGGCATCCCGCAGCAGGCCGGCTCGATGATCCGGACCTCGGCCCCGAGCTCCCGGAGCAGTCCGGTTGCCGCTTTCGGAACATCGGGGAAGAGATACCGCCCGGTGCAGCCCACGAAATAGGCGACTTTCGGCTTGGAATCCTCCGAGGTTGCGGCCGCCGGTCCGCCGGCGGGAAAGGGCTGATCCGGGAAGGCGGGCAGCCGGCGGTCCGGGTGAATCCCCGATGCCCGCCGGACGATCGCGCCGGTGGCCCGGCCGGCCGCCAGGAAATTGGTGAGCCGGGGCAGGGCGCCGCAGACCCGGCCTATCCGGCCAACATCTTGCAACAATCTGACCCCCACGGGCAGGCCATCCCGTCGGGCGATCCCGGTTTTGGCCAGCATCAGGTCCCGGCGGATATCCGGACACGGACAGAGGCCGCAGAAGTTGCACAGCTCGACCAGATCCCGGAGGTCGGCGTCGGAGGGCGGCTCGCCCCGGTCGTAAAGGCGATAGAGCTCGGGGAAAAACCGGCAGACCTCTTCCATGTGGTAGCGGCACTCGTCGCAGTCCACACAGCCCTCAGCCACCTTTCGGATGAGGGATTCGGGAGCGTCGATATCGGGGGAGTCAGATCGCTTCATCCGGTCAGCGGCTCGTCAAACCGGCAGATCAGGAGAATGTCGTCTCCCATCTTGACATGGGTCTTGTAGGGCAGGGTTTTGAAGAGCTTGACCATCCGCTTGTTCTCCTGGGAGGTGTAGGCGAAGAGTCCGGCCAGCCCGTTTTCCCGGGCCGCCTCGGCCAGCTTCCGGATGAGAATCCGGCCGATGCCCTTCCCCTGGTAATCCTTGGAAACGGAAAAGGCGATCTCGCCCATCTGATTGGACGGATCCAGGTAGTATTCTCCCATCGCGATGACGTTGCCGAAGCCGAACTCCCCCACCACCCCGATGATGGTCAGATTCCGGATGTAGTCGATCTTGAACATCCCCTCCACGTCGCCCCGGAGAAACTGTTTCTTTTCATGGAAAAACCGCGAGACCACATCCTGGGTATCAAGGTGGTAGTAATGCTCCTGAATCCGCCGCTCGTCCACCGGCTTGACCGGCCGGAAGGTGATGGGCTCGCCGTCCACCTCGACGATCTCCTCGAGCTTGACCGGGTAGATCCCCTGAACCGAGTCGCCCAGGCTGCGCTCCCGGCCGACCAGCCCCTGGTCCTTGGCCTGCTCCAGAAGCTCGTCCCGGAAGTCGGGGTGAGCGATGCTGATCAGGGCCAAAGCCCGCTCCTGGGTGCTCTTCCCGAAGAGGCTCACCGCGCCGAACTCGGTGACCACGTGGCGGACATCCTCCCTTGGAACCGTGATGATGGTCTCGGTCAACAGAGGGACGATCCGGCTTTCGGTTCCGTTGGCGGTGGTGGAATTGAGCATGATGATCGACTTGCCGTCAGCGGACCGGTTGGCTCCCCGGACGAAGTTGGGGATGCCGGAGACCCCGGCATAGAGGGTCTGGGCCTGGGCGTCGCAGGAGACCTGGCCGGCCAGGTCGATGGTCTGAGCCACGTTCATCGAGACCATCTTGTGGTGCCGGGAGATGACGTCGATGTCGTTGACATAATCGAAGGGGTGAAAGTCCACCGCCGGGTTCATGTCCAGAAACTCATAGAGCGCCGGGGTGCCGATGGCGCAGGCGGCCACGAGCTTCCCCTCGTTGAGCCCCTTTTTCCGGTTGTTGATGACCCCCCGCGCATAAAGGTGCATGACGTCGTTGGTGAGGAAAAAGGAGTGGACCCCCAGATCGTTTTTGTCCGACAGGGCGTAGCTGGTGGCCTGGGAAGCGGCGTCCAGGCCGATCTGGATGGTCGATCCGTCCTCGATGAGCCGGGCGATATTCCGGCCGATCCGGATGGCCCGGTCCGAGGGGGGCTCGGGAGTGATGGTCAACAGGTCCTCGTCGTGCTCCACGATGGCGTCCACGTCGTTGACGTTGATGAAAGACCGGCCGAGAACCCGGGGCATCCGGGAATTGACCTGGGCGATCAGGTAGTCAGCGGACAGGGCCGCGGCGAGGGTCACGTCCACCGAGACCCCAAGGCTCATCCAGCCGAAATCGTCCGGCGGCGAAACCTGAACCATGGCCACGTCGATGGGAATCCGCCGGCTTTTAAACAATTGAGGGACCTCGGAGACGTTGACCGGGGTATAGAACCGGAGATTTCCGGCCAGGTCCGGGGTTTTGGCCGACCCGAGATAGATGGAGCGGATGCTCAGGCTCTGATCCCGGCTCTGGTTGGCGATCTGGGTCAGCGGAGCGCTCTCCTTGGACATCAGGTGGATGATCTCCAGGTCGGAGAAACGGTGAGCCGCCTCCGCCAGGCCGCTGACCAGGTGCTGAGGCTCGCCGCAAAAAGACCCGATGTAAATCCGCTGTCCGGATCGAATCTTCTGGATGGCCTCCTGAACGCTCTGTCGCTTAACGGGGTACTCGTCCGGCCAGTATTTCGCCTGTGCCATGAATCACCTCTTTTCCGGGGTTGCGGGACGCGGATCTCACCTCT
>CAYNGG010000471.1:0-3253 GCA_964396575.1 uncultured Desulfobacteraceae bacterium
TCTTGACAAGGGGTTAGGGTTGCTTGTATGGTTGTATAGACATTTGGACGTTAATACGTCAGTGGCAAGTATGGTTGGGAGCCAAATTCCATCTTTTTAACTTTATGAAAAGGAAAGGGAGGCACGCATGAATCGTCAAGAATCCATCCAAGAGCTCGAATCCTACGGCGGCTATTGGGATTTTGTCGTTATCGGCGGGGGTGCCACCGGCCTGGGCGTGGCCGTGGACGCGGCGTCCCGGGGGTACAAAACCCTGCTGATTGAGCAGCACGATTTTTCCAAAGGCACATCGAGCCGGTCCACCAAGCTGGTTCACGGCGGGGTTCGGTATCTCCGCCAGGGCAACATCTCCCTGGTCCTGGAAGCCCTTCACGAGCGGGGTCTTTTGATTCGCAACGCGCCTCATCTGGTCAGCAACCAGGCATTTATCGTCCCCAACTATGTATGGTGGGACGGGCCCTTCTACGGCGCCGGCATGAAGGTCTATGATCTGCTGGCCGGTAAGCTGGGATTGGGGCCGTCCAAGCATCTTACCAAAGAAGAGACCCTGGAACGGATTCCCACCCTGGAGCCCAAGGGGCTGCGGGGCGGCGTGGTTTACTACGACGGTCAGTTCGACGACTCCCGTTTGGCGATCAACCTGGCCCAGACCATGGCCGAACACGGCGGCGTCCCCATCAATTACATGAGGGCGACCGGCTTCACCTGGTCAGGCGAGATGATCGACGGGGTTCTGGCCAAGGACATGGAGAACGGCAAGGAGTACCAAATCCACGCCCGCGTGGTGGTCAACGCCACCGGCGTTTTCACTGATGAAGTCCTCAGAATGGAAAACCCCGAGGCCAAGCCGATTATCGCTCCCAGCCAGGGGGTTCATCTGATCCTGGACAAGGAATTCCTGCCCGGCGAATCGGCCATTATGGTCCCTCAGACCGCCGACGGCCGGGTTCTCTTTGCCGTGCCCTGGCACGATAAGGTGGTGGTGGGCACCACCGACACGCCGGTTCCCGATGTGAGCCTGGAACCCCGCCCTCTGGAAGAAGAGATCAAGTTTATCCTCGACCACGCCGCCATTTATATGTCCAAGAATCCCACCAGAGAGGATGTCAGGAGCGTTTTCGCCGGCCTGCGGCCCCTGGTCAAGGCGGGCGACGACGACAACACCGCGGCCATCTCCCGGGACCACTACCTGGTGATCTCCGAGTCGGGGCTGGTGACCATCACCGGCGGCAAGTGGACCACCTACCGGAAGATGGCCGAAAGCACCGTCAATCAGGCCATGCTGGTTGCGGGTCTTGACGAACGGGAGTGCGAGACCAAGAAGCTCCGGATCCACGGGTGGCTGAAGCACTTCGACAAGGCCGACCCGCTCCACTACTACGGATCCGACGCCATCCACATCAAAAAGCTGATCAAGGCCGACCCTGATCTGGGCGAGAAGCTCCACGACAACCTGCCTTACATCAAAGCCGAAGTGGTCTGGTCCGTCCGGTCCGAAATGGCCCGGACGGTGGAGGACTTCCTCGCCCGACGCTGCCGCGCCCTGCTCCTTGACGCCCGGGCCAGCATCGACATGGCGGACGAGACCGCCCGGCTTATGGCCGAAGAGCTGGGCAAAGACGATGCCTGGGCGTCGGAACAGGCATCGACCTACAAGGCGCTGGCCAAGGAATATCTGCTGGCATAACGGAAGACTTCCGAGGTTTTGAAAACCTCGGAAGTCTGGTCTTGAACCCACCATTTCAAGAACAGGAGGCGCACCATGTCTGAGATCATCATGGCCCTGGACCAGGGCACCACCAGCTCCCGAACGGTTCTTTACAACGACAAGGGCGAAACCATCGCCATGGCCAACGAAGAATTTGCCTGCCAGTACCCCAAATCCGGCTGGGTGGAACAGGAAGCCGATGATATCTGGCGGACCCAGAAGAACACCATGGAGACGGCTCTCAAAAAGGCGAACCTGACACTCGCGGACGTGACGGCCATCGGGATCACCAACCAGCGGGAGACGGTCATCGCCTGGCACGCGGAGACCGGCGGACCGGTGGGCAAGGCCATTGTCTGGCAGTGCCGCCGCACCGCCGACTACTGTGACGATCTGAAGGCCGAAGGGTTCGACAAGGTCATCAAGGAAAAGACGGGGCTGGTCACGGATGCCTATTTCTCCGGCTCCAAGATCCGCTGGATTCTCCGGAACAACACCGAGGCCCGGGAGCTGGCGGGCCAGGGCAAGCTCAAATTCGGCACCGTCGATTCCTGGCTCATCTGGAATCTCACCGGCGGCAAGGTCCACGCCACCGACGTGAGCAACGCCTGCCGGACCATGATCTTTAACATCCATACCCTGGAATGGGAGCCGGAAATCCTCAAGAAGCTGGGAATTCCCGAAGACACCCTTCCCGAGGTGAAGCCTTCCAGCGGAATCATCGGCAAGACCGACAAGGGGATCTTCGGCGCCGAGGTTCCCATCGCCGGCGTCGCCGGAGACCAGCAGGCGGCCCTCTTCGGCCAGGCCGGCTATGAAAAGGGGATGTCCAAGATCACTTATGGCACCGGCTGTTTCATGGTCATGAACACCGGCACCGAGCCGATTCCGTCACCTTCGGGCCTGCTCACCACCATCGCCTGGCAGATCGGCGACCAGGTGACCTACGCCCTGGAAGGCGCCGTCTTTATCGCCGGCGCCCTGTTGCAGTGGATGCGCGACGATCTCAATCTCTTTTCGGATGTGGCCAAAACCCAAGAGATGGCCACCGCCATCGAATCCAGCGAAGGGCTTTACATCGTCCCGGCCTTCGTGGGCTTGGGGGCGCCCCACTGGGACCCCTATGCCCGGGGCATCATTGTGGGCCTGACCCGGGGCACCACCAAAAACCACATCGTCCGGGCCGGTCTCCAGGCTCTGGCCTACCAGGCCAACGATTTGCTGACGGCCATGACCGAAGATTCGGGGATCAAAACCAAAATCGTCCGGGTTGACGGCGGCGCCAGCGCCAACAACTACCTCTGCCAGTTCCAGGCCGACATCCTGGGGGTGACGGTGAGCCGGCCCGAAAACGTCGAAACCACCGCCATGGGCGCCGCCTTCCTGGCCGGACTGGCCGTCGGCGTCTGGAAAGACACCGACCAGATCAAGGCATTCTGGAAAGAGGACCGATCCTTCCAGCTCAGCCAGTCCCAGGAAAAGGTGGACCAGTGCCTTCGGGGATGGCAAAAGGCGGTGGAGCGGGCCAAGGGCTGGGCAAAGGAG
>CAYNGG010000472.1:0-3246 GCA_964396575.1 uncultured Desulfobacteraceae bacterium
CCCTTTACTTATAAGCTGGTGCTCAACCAGTGGGTCTTCAGCCTGTTCGGGATGCGGTCTAAAGATGGTTTTTATGCCAGAAACGGTAAAAGCCTGCCGCTGCTGGAAGCGTTCAAGGAGAAATTCCAGATCAATGAAGACAGTGTCGCCGGGCTGGATGAGAACAACGTCCACCACTTCTATAAGTCCCTGACCAGCCAGCCAGAACCGTTACCGAATTTGCCGAATGATTTCCTGCTGGAATATGACCAGAACATCGTCCGCCACACCCGGCACCTGAACCGGCGGCGCCTGGCACGGGGCGAGGATGCAATTGAATGGAAATACTTCCAGTATCTGTCGCTGCTGTTCACCGAGATCTATCTGGACCGGTATTTTACCAATCCGGATGCCCTGCTGGCCTCCATCAACAAGCAGATCGCGGACTACAACCAGGATAAGCCCAGGGCGGACCGGATAACGCCGATGGACCCGGCGGGGGATGTCACCGGGCAACTGAACAAGCTGGCCTTCTGGAGCGCCACGGGGTCGGGCAAAACCCTGATTATGCATGCTAACATTCTGCAATATCAGCATTACCTGACCAAACACCGCCGCCGCCGGGACCTGAACCGGATCATTCTGCTCACCCCCAACGAGGGGCTGAGTCACCAGCACCTCAGGGAGCTGGAGGCCGCCGGCATTCAAGCGGAATTGTTCGATAAACGCGGCCGCAGCCTGTTTGCCGGCCGGGCCGTGGAAATTATTGACATCAACAAGCTCCGGGATGAGATGGGCGACAAGACCGTTGCGGTGGATGCTTTTGAAGACAACAATCTGGTGTTGATCGACGAGGGCCATCGGGGGGCCAGCTCCGGTGACAAAGGCGCCTGGATGCGCTTTCGCAACGCATTGTGCGAAAAGGGATTTTCCTTTGAGTATTCGGCTACTTTTGGCCAGGCGGTCAAAGGTAAGCCGCAACTGACCGACCTCTATGCCCGTTGCGTGCTCTTTGATTATTCCTACAAATACTTCCACGGTGACGGCTACGGCAAGGAATATCAGATTCTGAATCTGGACGCGCAAACCCAGGAAACCGCCATGGATGTCTATCTGGTTGCCTGCCTGTTGTCGTTTTTTCAGCAGTTGCGCCTCTACCGGGATCAATCGATTGCGTGCCGGCCGTTTCATCTTGAAAAGCCGCTGTGGGTCTTCGTGGGCAGCCGGGTGACCGCGTCGCTGTCTCAAAAGGAAGCGTCGGACATTGTCGAGATTCTGCGGTTTGTCGGGCGGTTTCTGGGCGAGCGGGCAACCAGCGCCTCCCATATTCGTCGTGTTCTGGCGGAAGGACTGGTCACCGCCGATGGCCGGAACCTCTTTGCCGGGCGTTTTGCCTACCTGAATGGATTGGGGCTTTCCGCCGGCCAACTGTTTGAAGAAATTCAGACAATCCTGTTTATCGCCCCGGGCGGCGGCGCTCTGCACATGGAGAACCTGAAGGGCGTCCCCGGCGAGATCGCTCTGCGCGTGGGGGATAACGACCCGTTCGGGGTGATCAACGTCGGCGACGACGGCAAGCTGTGCAAGCTGTGCGAGGGGGTAGATCACCTGCTCGTGGGAGAACGGGATTTCAAGACATCCCTGTTCAAGGAGATCAACGATCCCCGGTCATCCGTCAATTTGCTGATCGGCTCGAAGAAATTCACCGAAGGCTGGAACAGTTGGCGGGTCAGCACCATGGGGCTGATGAATGTGGGAAAAACCGAAGGCGCTCAAATCATTCAGCTTTTCGGGCGCGGGGTTCGCTTGAAAGGATATGATCATAGCCTGAAACGCGGCAACCGCCTGAATATTCCGGATGAGGTGATCCGCCCGGCGAATCTGAGCACATTGGAGACCCTGAATATCTTTGGCATCAAAGCCGACTACATGGCCCAATTCCGGGAGTTTCTCGAAGAAGAAGGTTTGCCCGCCAATGAAGAGCGGATCGAGTTTTTCCTGCCGGTCATCCGCAACCTGGGCCGCAAGAAGCTCAAGACCATCCGGCTGAAAAAGACCATCAACGGCGTCAGCACCGAGTTCGTCGATGCCTTCAAAAAGCTGGGGCCAATCCCCGAGCCGGCGCCCCCGAACCCGGATGAGGAGCCGGCGACTCGCTACCTGCAAACCCATCCGGTGGTATTAAACTGGTATCCCAAAATTCAGGCACTGCGATCCACGGGCGAAGGCGGGACCGGGAAGGAAGGCCGGCCGAATCAGGGCAAGCTGACCCGTGAGCACATTGCGTTTCTGGACCTGGATGCGCTCTACTTTGAATTGCGGCGCTTCAAGGCTGAACGCGCCTGGCACAACCTGAATCTCCGGCGGGAGACATTGGCGGAGCTACTGGCGGATCCAAGCTGGTACCGGCTGCTGATCCCGGAGGATGAGCTGGCTTTCGATGCGTTCGAGAAAGTCCACCTCTGGCGGGAGCTGGCCGAAGCATTGCTCAAGAAGTATTGTGAACGCTATTATTTCTTCCGGAAAAAAGAATGGGAGCTGCCTCACCTGGAATATCGGCTTCTCGATCCAAGCGACCCCAATTTTCCGCAAGTCAACGAGGAATGTCCCGATGGGTACTACCGGGTTCTGGTGGAAGAATCCCGGACGGAAATGATCGAAAAGCTCAAGGAGCTCAAGGCGATTATCGATTCCGGGAAGCTGACGCCCTGGCGATTTGCCGGCCTCCGCGCCATTCCGTTCGGCCGGCATCTATACGAACCGCTGCTCCACCTGGCCGGCTCCGATCTGGTGATCAGTCCGGTGCCATTAAATCAGGGCGAGCGCCGTTTTGTGGAAGACCTGAAAGCGTACCACGACGCAGCCCCCTCTTTGCTGGACGACAAGGCGCTTTACCTCTTGCGCAACCTGAGCAAGGGCAGGGGGGTGGGCTTTTTCGAAGCCGGCAACTTTCACCCGGATTTCATCCTCTGGTTGATCGCCGGCGGCCGTCAGTACATCTCCTTTGTTGACCCCAAGGGCATCCGGAACCTCGGTTTTCAAGACCCGAAAATTCAGTTCTACAAAACCATCAAGGAAATCGAAACCCGCCTGGATGACCAGTCCGTGACCTTAAACAGCTTCGTCGTATCCAACACCCCGGTCCATGAAATGGAACAGCTCTGGGGGGTTGAACGGCAACAAATGGAAGCGTGCCATATTCTGTTTCAACAAGAGGGAGCGCTCTGCTATATTCATCATCTCCTCTGGAAATCCGTATCGACGGAT
>CAYNGG010000473.1:0-3245 GCA_964396575.1 uncultured Desulfobacteraceae bacterium
CGGCCGGCGCTGGAATGATTGCCGATACTGTCAACCTCTAATCTCCAAGGAGCGTAAATCCATGTCAACCGAGTCAACCGAACGTCTTGTGGTTATCGGAGGGGATGCGGCCGGCATGAGCGCGGCCTCACAGGCCCGCCGGCTCAACCCGGATCTCGCCATCACCGCCTTTGAGCGGGGCCATCACACATCCTATGCCGCATGAGGGATTCCCTATTATGTCGCCAGTCTGGTCGATACCGCCGAATCCCTTGTCGCCCGTACCCCGGAAGTCTTCAAGCAAAAGCAGAACATCGACGCCCGGACCCGCCACGAGGTCACCGAGATCGACCCGGACAATGGACGGGTTCGGGTGACCGACCTCGAGACCGGGAAGGAGCGGACCGAGCCCTACGATCACCTGATGATCGCCACCGGCGCCCTCCCCGTCCGGCCGCCGGTGGATGGCATTGACGCCGAGGGCATCCACGGGGTCAACACCCTTGCCGCCGGGATCGCCTTCAAGCGGGTCGTGGACGAAGAGAAACCCAAGACCGCCGTGGTGATCGGAGGCGGGTATATCGGTCTGGAGATGGCCGAAGCCCTGGTGATGCGCGGGCTGACGGTGAGCATGGTCCAGCGGGGCCCCCAGGTGATGGGAACCCTTGACCCGGACATGGGCGCCCTGGTGGCCGACGCCATCACCGCCGGCGGGGTCAACCTCTACCTCAACGAAACCATGGAGGGCTTTGAGACGCAAAACGGCCGGATGACCGCCGTGGTCACCGACGGGCGGACCATCCCGGCTGACGTGGCCGTCCTCGGGATCGGGGTTCGGCCCAATTCCGACCTGGCTGAAGCCGCCGGAATCCCCCTCGGCCCTAAAGGCGCCATCCAGGTGGACACCCGGCAGCAGACCCCCCGGCCCGGAATCTGGTCGGCCGGGGACTGCGCTCAGACCACCCATCTGGTGACCGGCCGCCCGTTCTACGTGGCCCTGGGCACCGTGGCCAATAAGGCCGGGCGGGTGGCCGGAGTGAACATCGCCGGCGGAAACGCCGTCTTTCCCGGAGCCATGGGCACGGCCATCACCAAGTTCCTCGACACCGAGATCGCCCGGACCGGCCTTTCCGAGCGGGAGCTCGATGACCTCGGCTGGGATTACGTGACCGGTCAGGCCCAGACCCGGACCCATGCCGGCTACTACCCCGGCGCCGAAAAGATGACCGTTAAGATTCTGGCCGAGCCGGGCACCGGCCGGCTCCTCGGCGGGCAGATCGTCGGCGGGAAGGCGGCCGGCAAGCGGATCGACGTGGTGGCCACCGCTCTCCACGCCCGGATGACCTTAGACGAGATGGTCCACCTCGACCTGAGCTACGCCCCTCCGTTTTCCGGGGTCTGGGACCCGGTGGTCATCGCCGTCCGCCAGGCCATTAAACAGGTTTAAGGCGGAAGGAACCCCATCGTGAATCGACTCCTTTGCTTCGTACTCCTCTGGGCTCTCGCCCTCGTCGTTACTCCGATCCCGGCCCCGGCGGCCGATCCCCCGTCGGCTCCCGAAAGCGGACGCCTGTCCGAGCTGCCGGTCTTCCAGGTCCATGGTTTCCGGCTTAACGGCAACCGGGCGATCTCCAACGCCGAGCTGGCCCCCGTGGTCCGGCCTTACATCGGCCGGCCGCTCACCTTCGAGGACCTGGATGAGATCAGCGACCGGATCACCCAGTACTACATCGACCGGGGCTATAAGACATCCGGGTCCCTCGTCCCCAACCAGGTGATCCGGGACGGGATCATCGAGATCCGAATCCACGAGGCCCGGCTGACGGGGGTGACCATCACCGGAAACCGATGGCTCCGGGAGGGCTACGTCCGGTCCCGCCTGAGGCCCGAAATTGAGCGGGTGCCGGTGGACATACCCGCCCTTCAAAACCGGCTGAAGGTCCTCGAACAGGACCCTCGGATCGACACCCTTGACGCCGATCTGAGCCCCGCTCCGAAGCTGGGGGAAAACGAGCTGACCGTGGCGGTGAACGAAGCCCGTCCCTATTCTCTCCGTTTCGCCCTGGACAACGAGGTCCCGCCGAGCCTCGGGGCTTTCGAGGGCGAGGTCCGGGCTGAGCACATCAACCTCACCGGCTGGGGCGACACGCTCAAGGGACATTACGGGCTCAGCGACGGGCGGGATAACTACGCCCTGAGCTACACCGTCCCCCTGACCAGATGGGACACGACCATCGGGGTCGGGATCGACCGGTCCGAGGCGGTGGTGGTGAGCGAGCCCTTTAAGGAGCTCGACCTTCGGGCCGACAGCGACACCCTCTGGGCATCCCTGCGGCACCCCCTCATCCGGGACCTCAACCGGGAGCTGGCCCTGGAGCTGACCTTCGAGGTTCGCCACGGGTTCACCTCGATGCTCGGCGAGCCCGCCGGCCTCAGCCCCGGCGTACCACCCGAGACCGGCGAATCCGATGTCGCGGTCCTCCGCTTCACCCAGCAGTGGGTCGATCGCCGGCTTCACCAGGTGACCGCCTTCCGGTCCACCTTCAGCTTCGGCCTCCACGCCCTCGATGCCACCATCCATCCGGAGGAGCCGGACGGGGAGTTCATCACCTGGCTCGGTCAGCTCCAGTGGCTCCGCCGCCTCGAAACCCTCGACAGCCAGGTCATCGTCCGGGGCGACCTCCGGCTGGCCGACGACTCGCTCTTGCCCATGGAAAAGTTCGCCATCGGCGGCATGAGCACGGTTCGGGGATACCGGGAAAACGAGATGACCCCGGACAACGGCGCCATCGCGTCGGTGGAATGGCGGGTCCCGATAGTCCGGCTCCAGATCCCGGGCATCAGCCGGCGGCCGGCCGACGGCGAGCTCCAGGTCTGCCCCTTTTTCGACGCGGGTTACGGCTGGAACAAGTCGGGGGACGATCCCGACCCGGATTTCCTGCCCAGCATGGGGCTGGGCCTTCGCTGGTACCCCAGCGAGGCCGTCCAGGCGGTCGTCTATTGGGGCTGGGCCATCGAGTCGATCAATCCCCAGAGCGAGTACGACATCCAGGATGACGGGGTCCATTTCTCGGTGACGGCGGACGTCTTCTAAACGCGGCGCCGCCCACGATAAGCCACCTTTTAGATTTGGCGTACCAGCCCCTTTGAGGGCCAGCCCCATCAACCCGACAGCGATCGTATCTTACCGGGGTTCCGGGCGCTCATCAAACGCGCCAAACTCCCCGAGCATATCGTGGCATTGGTCACCAAGGAGCGACAGGCGA
>CAYNGG010000474.1:0-3242 GCA_964396575.1 uncultured Desulfobacteraceae bacterium
TGAGGACTGAATGACGAGCTGGCTGATTCCCGCCATCATCTCCACCCTCGGCGGGACCATAATTCTCTTTCTGGTTTACCTTTTCCTGTACTTCGAGGAACGGGAAGGTTTCCTGGGCATCTGGGCTCTGGCCTGGGGGTGCTACGCCCTTCGCTTTGCTTTCATGCTGGGAAACGTCCATGTGGGGGGCCACCCGGTCCTGCTGGCCGGGAACCAGATCTTCGCTCTGGCAAACGGCCTCTTCCTGCTCTGGGGGACCTACGCGTTTATCGGACGGACCCGCCCCGACCGATGGATCGCCGCCCTGGTCCTGGGGGTGGTCTGGGTGATCGTGGCCGTGTTTCAGGGAGTGTCCTTTTTCTGGCTGACGCTGCCCACCTTCGGCTTCATGGCGATCACCTATGTCTGGACGGGCGTCGTCCTGCTCCGTCACCGTCGGATCGACCACCCATCCCGGCATCTGGTGGGCTGGATCTTTATCGCCTGGGGGATCCACAAGGCCAACTACCCCGTGCTCCGGCCGGTGGTCTGGATCGCGCCCTTCGGATACCTTCTGGGAGCCCTCCTGGAGATGGTGGTGGCGGTCTCGATCCTGATGCTTTATTTCCAGCGAAACCGGATGGAGCTGGCCGCCAACGAGGAGCGGCTCCGGACCATCACCGACAACGCCCCGGACCTGATCCTCCAGGTGGACGCCGAGGGCCGGGTGATCTTTTCCAACGGAGGGCGGGAGGGGACCGGAACCTTTCCCCGGATCGCGTCGGGAGACAGCATCCACGACTGGCCGGCCACTCTCGGGGACGCCGATGGGCCATTCCTGACCGCCCTTGCCGAAACCCTGGCCGACGGGCGCTCAAGGGAGATCGAGGTGGAGGGAGCCGACCGGTGGTACCGGCTCCGGCTGGCCCCGGCGGGCGACGGCGGCGGAGTCACCGGCGTCATCGTCATCGCCGCGGACATCACCGATCGGAAGATCTATGAGGCGGCCATCCGGGAGCGGGAGGCCCGGATGCGCCAGAGTCAGAAGCTGGAAGCCATCGGAATTCTGGCCGGGGGCATTGCTCACGATTTCAACAACATCCTGGCGGCCATCATGGGCTACACCGAGCTCTCCCTGACCCGGATCAAAAAGGATGACCCGCTTCACCGGAACCTCACCCAGGTGATGAAGTCGGCGGACCGGGCCAAGGAGCTGATCCAGCAGATCCTCTCCTTCAGCCGGAACACCAACCACGAGAAAAAGCCGGTCCGGGCGGCCTTTATCATCAAGGAATCGATCAAGCTCCTCCGGTCTTCACTGCCCCGGACCATCGAGATCCAGGACGACATCGCCCTGGACGCCGGGCCGGTCCTGGCCGACCCTTCTCAGATCCAGCAGATCATCATGAACATCTCCACCAACGCGGCCCAGGCCATGGATGATGGGGGCGGGGTCCTTTCGATTACCCTGAAGGCGATCCACCTGGACAGTCTCTCGGCCGGCCAGATCGATGATCTGGCACCAGGCCCCTACGTCCACCTCACCGTCAGCGACACTGGCCACGGGATGTCCGCCGGGACCCTGGACCGGATCTTCGTCCCTTTTTTCACCACCCGATCTCCAGGCGAGGGGACCGGGATGGGGTTGTCAGTGGTCTATGGCATCGTCGAAAGCCTGGGCGGCGCCGTCAAAGCTTACAGCGAGCCGGAAAAGGGGACGACCATCAGCATCTACCTGCCCTGCATCGACGGCGAGGAGACCGCATCGACGGCGCCGGAGACGGCCGCGCCCACCGGCACGGAGCGGATTCTCTTCGTTGATGACGAGCCGGCCCTGGTGGAGGTCGCCGAAAACATGCTCTCTCTTCTGGGCTACCAGGTCACCTGCCTGACATCGAGCCGGGAGGCCCTATGCCGGTTCCGGGCCGCGCCCGATGCGGTGGATCTCGTGATCACCGACCAGACCATGCCGGAGATGACCGGGATCGAGCTGGCCGGGGAAATGATGGCCATCCGTCCGGACCTCCCGGTGATCCTCTGCACCGGCTTCAGTCAGCAGGTCAATGAGGAGCGGGCCGCGGCCCACGGCATCCGGCGATTTCTCATGAAGCCCATGGTCATGCGGGACGTGGCCCAGGGCGTCCGGGAGGTCCTGGATGCCTCCGTCGCCCCGAGCCCGCCTTCGACCCATCCATGACAAGCCGTCCTGATGAGACCGCCGTTCGGGAAGCCCTCGCCGAGTCTCCGGATAACCGCCGTTGGCTGGTCCGAACCCTCCGGCGGGCCGCCCGCCGCCGGGGGATCGCCCCCGATTCGGACCCCTTCCGAGCGGCCAGGCACCTCTTCGCCGAAAACCGAAACGGGGCCGGCGGATTCGTGGCCGAGGCCCTCTGGGACCTGCCCAACCGGTACCCCTGGACCTTTGCCCCTGAAACCGGGGGCCTCATGGACCAGCTCCGCCAGGAAGCCGACGTGGTGGTCCGGGCCTGGGAGACCCTGGAAGAATTGGCCCGCGAGCGGCCGGTGACGGTGATCCTGAACGAGCGGGCCCCCACCGATTACTTCACCTGTCCCGTGAGACCTCCGAGGTTTCCAAAACTTTTGGAAACCTCGGAGGCCTCTATCCGCCTGGTCACCGGGGTGAAAATCGCCTCTTCCGAGCACCGGGCTCCCCTTCAGACTTCGGACTTCAGACCTCAGACTTCACGGGGGACCCCCGAGGGGGCGCCGCTGATCCGGGCGGTGACGGATGCCGCCGACGAAGGCCGTCGGCCGGTTCTCCTGGACTTCTCCCGCCGGCGATTCCCCAGAGCTTTTCTCCGGGTTGCCCGGCTGGCCGACCGGATCGGCTGGGGGATCGTTCCCCTGGGCAAGGTCTCGGGACCTCCGCGCCGGGACCTGCCCGGACCGAAATCGCCCCATGGACTTCCGCCCCGGTCCGGCAACCCGACCTTGACCCTTTACGACCCCTGGCCGGTCTCGGACCCGGAAATCCTCAGTGGCATGACCCCCGAGGACCGGGTCGCCTTCGGCGGTCCCCCTCACACCAAGCCCTGGCAGGATGACCGGATCGGGGCCCGGGCGGAGATGGAGATGGACGAGGGCGGCCGCTACCGGATCGTCTCCCGGGCCTGGGTTCTGCCCACCCCGTCGGGATGGACCCGGGCCGACTCGGCCTTCCGGGAGCTCATGGCCGACTGCCTCCGCCGGGCGGCCCCGGACCGGGGTTTGATTTTAGATTTTAGATTTTAGATTTTAGATTT
>CAYNGG010000475.1:0-3238 GCA_964396575.1 uncultured Desulfobacteraceae bacterium
GATTTCGATTTCGAGACCCATAACCCATAACCCAAAACTGATAAGGAGGCGAAGTAGATGAAACGACGTGAGTTTTTAAAGCAGACAGGGGTGGCTACCGCCGCGGCGGTAGCCGGAACCGCGGTTGCCGCGCCGGCCGTTTTGGCCAAGAAAACCTATCGCTGGAAGATGGTCACGACCTGGCCGCCCAACCTCCCGGTGCTTCAGACCGGGGCTGAGCGGTTTGCCAAACGGGTGGAGGAGGTCAGCAATGGCCGGATGAAGATCCAGGTCTTTGCCGGCGGCGAGCTGGTCCCGCCCATGGGAGTCTTCGACGCGGTTTCCCAGGGAACGGTCCAATGCGGCAGCGGCGCGGCCTATTACTGGGCCGGGAAGGTCCCGGCGGCCCAATGGTTTTCGGCGGTCCCCTTCGGGCTCAACGCCCAGGGCATCAACTCCTGGTTTTACTCCGGCGGCGGCCTGAAGCTCTGGGAAGATGTTTACGCGCCCTTCAACCTGGTCCCCCGGCCCCAGGGCAACACCGGGGTCCAGATGGGGGGCTGGTTCCGGAAAAAGATGGAGTCCATTGACGACTTCAAGGGCCTCAAGATGCGGATTCCCGGTCTCGGCGGGAAGGTGATCGCCAAGGCCGGGGGCACCGTCGTGCTCCTGCCCGGCGGAGAGATTTTCACTTCCCTCGAGCGCGGCGTCCTTGACGCCACCGAATGGGTCGGGCCGCTCCATGACCTCCGGATGGGATTTTACAAGGCGGCCAAGCATTACTACTATCCGGGATGGCACGAGCCGGGCACCTGCCTCGAGGTCATGTTCAACAAAAAGGCCTACGATGATCTCCCGGCGGATCTCAAGGCAATTATCGATGCATGTGCCATGGAGACCAACTTCTGGAGCCTGAGCGAGTTCGAGGCCGGCAACGGCGCCGCCCTCCAGGAGCTGATCTCCAAGCACAAGGTGGAATTGATCCGCTTCCCCGAGTCGCTTCTCGACGAGCTCCGGAAGCTCGCCAAGGAGACCCTGGAAGAGGAGGCCGACAAGGACAAGGAATCCCGGAAAGTCCACGAGGCCTTTAAGAAGTTCAAGGAGCGGGTGGGCGTCTGGGGCTCGGTCTCTGAAAACGCCTATTATGACGTGATCGCCGACAAATACTCCCTCAAGGGATAACCTCCGGCCGTCGGGCCGCGCCGATTCACGCTGAGCGGATCGACATGTCGTCCAAAGCCCTCACCGGTTGCGTGGGGGCTTTTCCATATCCCGGAGACGGCGGACCGGCGGAAAGCATAAGAGATGAACCCACGCGAACGCAAAATCTTGACCGTTACCTGTTTCGGCCATTTCCTGAGCCATTTCAACATGCTGGTCTTCCCGGCGATCCTGATGCCGCTGTCCAGCCGACTCGGGATGGACATGGGCGAGGTCCTGGGGCTCTCGTTCTGGATGTATCTCCTGTTCGGCCTGACCGCCCTCCCCTGGGGGGTGGCCACCGACCGGTACGGGGCCGTCCCGTTTCTCTTTCTCTTCTTTGCCGGGGCCGGGGCCGGGGGGCTGGCCGCCGCCCTCTTTATCGACTCGCCGGCTGCCCTGGCCGTCTGCCTGGCGACCATCGGCCTCTTTTCGGGGATCTACCACCCGGCCGGGCTGGGGTGGATCTCCAAGGAGATCGACCGGGTGAGCCTGGGGATGGCCTACAACGGGATTTTCGGGAACCTCGGGCTCGCTTTGGCCCCGCTCCTGGCCGGCGTGGTCAATTGGCTCTGGGGGGTCAAGGCCGTCTATGTGGCGGTGGGCGCCCTTAACCTCAGCGGGGCGGCGATGCTCCTGCTGGCTCCGACGGCCGAGTCTCCGGGGGAGACCCGGGCCAAGCCGAGCCAGGGGAGCGAGTCGGTCCGGGGCTTTCTGATTCTGCTCGGGGCCATGATGCTCGGGGGCGTCGCCTACCGGGGGGCCACCGTGATTCTCCCGGCCTATTTCGAGCTCAAGAACACCGGGATTTTCGACTGGCTCTCCGGTTTTTTCTCGGGCCGGCTCTCGGAAAACCTGGTGGCCACGACGGTGACATCGGTGATCTTCATCATCGGGATGGCCGGCCAGTACACCGGCGGGCGGATGGCCGAGCGGTTCGAGCAGCGCCGGCTTTATTTGATCTTCCACGCCCTGCCCATCCCCGTGGCTCTCCTCATGGCCCTTTTGACCGACGTCCCCCTGGTAATCCTGGCGGTGATCTACTTCTTCTTTCTCCTCGGGATGCAGCCCATTGAAAACACTCTGGTGGCCCGGTTCACCCCTCGACAATTCCACCACGCCGCTTACGGCACCAAGTTCGTCCTCACCTTCGGAGTGGGGGCTCTGGCGGTCAAGATGATCGAGGTCATCCGGGGCGGGTACGGCATCGAGGCGGTCTTTCCGGCCCTGGCGGCGGTCTCCCTGGGGCTGGTGGGGGTGATCCTGATCCTGATGAGATACACGCCGCGGATGGACCCGTAAAGATGCAGTCGGCCTATCGCACCGACCCCGGCAGACGCCGGAAGGAGAACGAGGACAGCGTGATGATGGACCTCCGGAAGAACATCTTCATCGTGGCCGACGGCATGGGCGGGTACCGGGCCGGGGAGATGGCCAGCCGGATGGCGGTCGAGGTGGCCTACGATCACCTCAGCCGATCCATCCCGGCGGACGCCGGCATGGACCGGGTCGGCGAGGAGATGTCGGCGGCGATCCTGAAGGTCCACGAAACCATCCGCCTGTCCACCCAGAACAACCCGGCGCTTTTGGGAATGGGGACCACCCTGGTGATGCTCATGGTCCGAAAGGACCGGGCGTGCATCTGCCACTCCGGCGACAGCCGGGCTTACATCGTCCGGAAGAAACTCCAACAGGTTACCCGGGACCACACCTGGGGAACCCACCTGGTGGAGACCGAAGGCCAGTCCCCCGACGAGATTCCGGAAAAGGCCTGGCACGCCCTGACCCAGGCGGTGGGCGTCTCGGAGGTCATCGATCCCGACGTCATCCAATTGATCCTGGCCCCCGGGGACGTCATTCTCCTCTGCACCGACGGGTTGACCGATATGCTCAGCGATTCGGAAATCGCCGATATCCTGATCCCCCGCCGCCGTGACCTCCTGGAAAACGTCGCCGACCAGCTCGTGGACGCCGCCAACGCCCATGGCGGGCGGGACAATATCTCCGTTCTCCTCGCCCGGTACGAGGACGACCAGCGCTTTTTTCTCAGAACTCCCCT
>CAYNGG010000476.1:0-3211 GCA_964396575.1 uncultured Desulfobacteraceae bacterium
CGGATACAAGGTTCTGGAATGCTTTACCTCATTCCATCCAGAGGATTATTCAGACCTCCATTCATATCGGTCATGATCATCGTCTGGGCCAGTCCGGGACCGGAGGGCAGCCGCCCCCTGGGTGCGCGGGCGTCCTCGCCCGCAACCAGCGGGTGGGGCGCCGGCCTTCCAGCACGCCGCGGGCGAGCCCCCCGGGCTCTCAGGAGACTTCAGAAAAGCCGGAGTATCCGGCTTGCGGTCCACATCAACGCGCCGGAAGACTGCTACCGGCCGCCGGACAAAAAAAGGGGGCCGGGCGACCGGGGGGATGAAAAAGGGTTCCGGAAAACCGCGACCGGTTTACAGGGCCCGCCGGACCACCTCGGCCAGGGTCTCAGCGGAGAGATCGGCGGGATTGCCCCTCATGCTGCTCGACCGCCCGGCCTTATCGACCAGATCGTCAACCGCCGGCTCGGTCAGGCCGTACCGCGCCAGGCCCGGAATCTTGAGCGTTTCGGCGAGCCGGCGGACCCAGGCCACGCCGTCGGCGGCGGTCGCTCCGGGGGTGTTGGTGAGGATGACGGCCAGCTCGTCAAACCGGGCCCGAAGGGCGGATGGGCCGTCCGACAGGGCGTCGAGATTGGCCGCCAGGACGGAGGGAAGGAGCCGGGCGCAGACCGCGCCGTGGGGGGCGGGAAAGGCGCCGCCGATGGGGGCGGCCAGTCCGTGGACCGCTCCGAGCTTGGCATTGGCCAGGGCGAGTCCGCCGAAAAGGCTGGCCAGGGCCATGTCTTCCCTTGCTTCCGGGACGTCACCCCCGCGCCAGGCCCGCTCCAGGGACCGGGCGGCCCGGCGGAGCCCCTCCCGGCAGATCCCGTCGGTTAAGGGGTTGGCCCGGCGGGAGACAAAGGCTTCCAGGAGCTGGGTGAGGGCGTCCATGCCGGTGTGAGCGGTGATTTCAGGCGGGAGGTCGTCGGTGAGAGCGGGATCGACGACGGCGAGGCGGGGGAGCATCAGGGGGCTTCGGAGGCTCACCTTAACGCCGTGGTCGGGGACGCCCAGAACGCTGTTCCGGGTGACTTCGGCGCCCGTTCCGGCGGTGGTGGGGATCGCCACGCAGGGCCGCCCCGGCTCGGTGAGGGGCCGGCCTTCCCCGATCACCTCCAGGTAATCGGTCATCGGACCGGGGTTGGTCAAAAGGATCGCCACGGCCTTTCCGGCGTCAATGACGCTGCCGCCGCCCAAGGCGATCACCACATCCGGTTGATGGTTCCGGGCCGCGTCCAAAGCTGATCGGACGGCGTCAACGGTGGGCTCGCCGGTGACCCGGTGGGTTGCAACCTCGCAGCCGCGTTCCGCCAGAGCCTCGGCCAGCGGGCGGCTCCGGTCAGCCGACCGGCCCGTGATCAGGAAGACCCTCCGACCCATTCCGGCAACGGCGGGGGCCACCTCGGCCAGAACGCCCCGCCCGAACCGAATCCGGGTGGCCGTGGCAAACTCAAATTGGACGCCCCCATCCGGCGTCTTCCCGTCTCCCATGGTCACTCCTTTCCGAGCTATTTCATTGGCTGAATCGATAATCAAGCGTTGTTTTTTTATCAGATGAGGGCGGCGGGGTCAAACGGGATGGCGGCCGTCCCGAGCCCCCCGTCTGGCCGCGTCGAGGACGCGGCGCGGGGATCAGCGGCCCGGACGGGCTGAAGCTCAGGCAAAATTGAGGATCATGCTGTCGTTGGGGACAAAGGGCTTATGGGGCAGCATGGTCTCCCGGACCACGTAACCGGGAATCGCCACGCCGGTGTCGAGCTGAGCATAGTTGACAAAGGTCCGGCCGTCAATCCGGACCTTCATGCCGGGAACCGGCGCCTTTAAAGGGACAATGGCCGTGGTGTCCTTGAACCGATCCGCCGCCTCGGCATGGCCCAGTGCCGCGCCCAGCTTCCCGATGTTCTCCTCAAGATAAAACCGGGTACCGAGCCCGATCTGGTCCCGGTGCTTCTCCGCGATGCCCGTTAGGATCTCATTCAGCGCGTTGCTCATGCTGGTCTCCTTTCAATGGGAATTCGGAATCCGGACAGGTCGTCCTATCCGATAATTGTTATCCAATAAGATAAACCATCCCAAAGCGGTGTCAATCCACCGCCGGGAAACCGGATGGGAAATCCGCCAAAACCATTGACGACTCGACCGCACGTGATAGACTAAACGGCATGAAGCTGCTCTTTTTGGGCACCCGGGGGTACATTGATGGCCGGCCAGGGAGCGGGGGGTTCAGGCCCGGATCGCCCATGACGGAATGGAAATCATCCTATAGCCGAGAGGAGGCGGAATGCCCGGACAAGGCCGAATCCACGTGGGAACCTCGGGCTGGCACTACGACCACTGGCGGGGGCCGTTTTACCCGACTTCCCTGCCCAAGAACCGGATGCTCGAGCACTATGCCGACCGCTTCGCCACCGTGGAGATCAACAACACCTTCTATAGCCTCCCGGCCGCGGAAACGCTGTCGGGGTGGCGGGACCGAACCCCGAATGGCTTTGTTTTTTCGGTCAAGGCGAGCCGGTACATCACCCACATGAAAAAGCTCAAGGACCCGGACCAATCCTTGCCCCGGTTTATCGAGTGCATCGAGGCCCTGGACGACAAGATCGGCCCGATCCTTTTTCAACTGCCGCCCCGGTGGCGGGCCAACCCGGACCGCCTGGAGACCTTTATGGATCACCTGCCGGAGGGGTTCCGTTACACCTTCGAGCTCCGGGACCCGAGCTGGCTGGACGAGCCCGTCTTCGATATACTTCGGAGCCACAACGCGGCCCTTTGTATCTACGATCTGGACGGGTTCACCTCGCCTAAGACGGTGACGGCCGACTTCATCTACATCCGCCTCCACGGGCCGGAAGCCGCTTATGAGGGGCGTTACGACAGTCAAACCCTGAGCGGGTGGGCGGGGGCCATCCACGCCTGGGCGGGTCAGGGGCGGGAGGTCTTCTGCTATTTCGACAACGACGAGGCTGGTAACGCGGTCGGCGACGCCCTGGCTTTAAAGGGGATGGTCGAATGACGTCCGCGAACCGAATCCGGACCTCGGCGCGCGGGAATGAATTCCCGCGCTATTACACGGCGTCCCTTGTATGTTGATAGCAGGTGTTGAGCGTTTTTGTAAATTGTTGTAGGAGCTGTTTGGCAAAGCATTCTTTCTCCCGGTTGGTGGCCGCAGCCGCGGCTGCGGCCA
>CAYNGG010000477.1:0-3207 GCA_964396575.1 uncultured Desulfobacteraceae bacterium
CCTTTAGGGGAGGGGGCCGGGGGGAGGGGTTGGATGAGCCGGGTGAGTCGGATGGCCCAAACGATGATCATGGCCATCCATTACCTTGCAAGCCCCAGTCAACGCTTTCATGGGCGGGCGTTTGCACCGACGCGCCGACGCACCCTTAGGAACTGGAGACCCGCCGTAAAACCAGCGACACAAACGTCCCCCCGGCGGCAAACCCGTTGACCAGCCCGTGGATCATATTTCCCCCCTCCAACGGCCGGGGCGCGGTGACAAAGGGCAGCGGGGCGATGGGGGAGGCCAGTCCGGCCGTTGGGGGCACCTGGCGCCGGGCCATGGCCAGGAGCAACAGGGCGGACCGGATGCCGCCCGAGGAAAAGCTTTCGCCGACCGGCCCCTTGACCGAGGTAATTGGCGGACGGGTTGCCTCCGCGCCGAAGACTTCCAGGAGGGCGTCGGCTTCGAGGCGGTCGAGGCGCCGGCCGCCGTTGGCCGAAGCCATCACGAGGTCGATCCGGTCCGGCCCGATCCCGGCGGCCGACAGAGCCCGGCGGATCGCCAGGACGGGGCCCCGGGGATCGGTCGGCCAGTCGGTGGGCGGGGCCGGAGCGGCGCTCATCCCCCACCCGGCGATCTCCCCGTAAACCCGTGCCCCCCGTTCGAGTGCCCGGCCCAAAGGCTCCAGGACCAACACCCCCGCTCCTTCGCCGGGAACCAGCCCCCGCCGGTTCCGGTCAAAGGGCCGGGCCGCGGCCGATCCATGGGATGCCGGGGCCAGGGCGGAAAACCGGTCCAGGACATCGAGCATGACGGGCGAAATGAGGTCGGCCCCGCCGGCCAGGATCGCATCAGCCCGGCCCCGTTGGATCTCGGCGGCGGCATAAGCAATGGCGGTTTCGGCCGATGCCTCCCGGTGGTTCACGGTGGCGTTGATCCCCCGAAGTCCCAGCTCGATGGCGGTGTGCCCGGCCGGAGCGTTCATCACGATGTTGGGGACCATCATCGGGCTGACGGATTGCGGCCCCTCGGTGAAGAGGGTCCGGGCAAAGCCGGCGGCCACGTCCGTGGCCCCGAAAGCCGTCCCGAAGAGAACCCCGATCCGGTCCCGGCTGCCGGGCTCGATGGGCAGCCCCGCGTCCTCGGCCGCCATCCGGGCGGAAGCGGCGGCCATCTGAGAGTGCCGGTCCATCCGGCGGCGGTTCCGGGCCGACAGGACCTCGCCGGGCCGGAAACCATCCACTTCGGCGCCGAGGTGCCGCGAGGGAAAGCCGATGACCTCGCCGACGGCGGTCTCCCCGGCCAGGAGCCGGTCAAAACACCCGTCCCGGTCAGATCCGAAAGGCGTGACCAGCCCGATTCCGGTGACGCCTACCCGGTCAGTCATGGCCGATCCCTCCGTCGGTGTACCGTCCGAGGACCAGCGCGGTGTTGTTCCCGCCGAACGCGAATGAATTCGACAGGACCACCGTCGGCGCATACGGCCGGGGGCCGTCGGCCACGTAGTCGAGATCGCATTCGGGGTCGGGGGTGGTGTGATGGATGGTGGGCGGGATAAAGCCGTCGGCAATGGCCAAAGCCGAAGCGACCGCTTCGATGGCCCCGGCCGCTCCCAGAGTGTGGCCGTGCATCGACTTGGTGGCACTCACCGGAATCCGGTACGCCCGGTCTCCGAAGACCGCCTTGATGGCGGCGGTTTCCATCCGGTCATTGGCCGGGGTGGCGGTGCCGTGAGCGTTGATGTGGTCCACCGCCGACGGCGGGATGCCGGCATCGGTCAGGGCGGCGGTTATGCACCGGATCGCGCCGTCGGCTGTCGGGTCCGGAGCGGTCATGTGGTGAGCGTCACAGCTCACGCCGTAGCCGAGGACCTCGGCATAAATCCTCGCCCCCCGGTCCCGAACCGACGAGAGCGATTCCAGGATCAGCACGCCGGCCCCTTCGCCCAGGGAGAGGCCCCGCCGGTCCCGGTCAAAGGGCCGGCACGGCGCCGGGTCCACCGCCTGGAGCCCGTTGAAGGCGGCGTAAGTGATCCGGGACAGGGGCTCGGTCCCCCCGGCCACCACCATCCGGGCCGCGCCGGACCGGACCAGATCCCGGGCATAGCCGATGGCGGTGGCTCCCGACGAGCAGGCGGTCATGAAAGTGGTCTTGGGACCCATCAAGCCGAAGGCAGTTGCGATCTGGTCGGCCGATGAAGCGCAGCAGAACGCGGAAAAGGGCGACATCCGAACCCGGTCGGGGCCGGCGGCCAGATAGTCCCGGTAAACCGCCTCGCACTCGAGCATCCCGCCGGCTCCGCCGCCGATGACCACTCCGATGGACTCCCGGAGGCCGGCCCCGGCACCGTCCGGGTCCAACCCCGCGTCGGTCAGGGCCTCGAGGGCCGCGAAGACCGCCATGTGGTCGGCTCGGGACCGACGACGGCCCCGGTACCGCCGGGGGACCCAAGTCGGGGAAAACCCGCGGACCTCCCCGCCAATCTCCGTCCGGAAGGGCGCCGTGTCGAAGACGGTGATCGGTCCGATGCCGCGGGCGCCCGCTTTCAGGGCATTTGCAAACGCCGGTGCGCCGGCGGCAACGGCGTTGACCGTCCCCAGCCCCGTAATGACAACCCTTTCGATTGAGCTTTCCATCACTCCGCCTCTTCTCCGGCGCCCGGCCTCGCCATGGCTTGACGGCCGGCGCTCGCCCGGCTATTCACCGACCACTCTCTTCGCGCCGGGTCCTTTTTCCATAACAGAGCCCCTCGGCCCCGTCAACGGCGGGATTGCGGCCGGGCGACCCGTTTTGACTTGCATCCCCCCGGCGGTGGGGTGTATAAGACGCATTTTTATGAAGTCGATGGCCCCCGGCCGTCGGAAGCGAGAATCAAATGCCCAGCGGCAGCACCCACGAAATTCAACTGACCATCCCGTTTTGCGACCTCGACCCCATGCAGGTCGTCTGGCACGGGAACTATTTCCGATACTTCGACATGGCCCGGTTCGCCCTCTTCCGGGCGGGCGGCATCGACCTCTACCAGTATTCCCTCGAGCACAACCACATCTTTCCGGTGACCCGGACTTCGGTTAAATACATCATCCCCCTGACCCACAACGAAATCATCCGATGCCGGGCCACCGCCCTTGAGGCGGCCATCAAGATCGTTCTATCTTTTGAGATCCGCCGCCGGTCGGACGGGGCCCTCTGCGCCTCGGCTCAGGCCGACCAGGTGGCGGTCAA
>CAYNGG010000478.1:0-3205 GCA_964396575.1 uncultured Desulfobacteraceae bacterium
GGGGATGGCCATCCGCCCGGAGAGGGCCGTGTTGGCGATCACCACTTTGCCGTCCTCATCCAGCACCGCCATGGGGTCCGGGTTCATATCGAACAGGGCGCGCGTCAGCTCCCAGGCCCCTTCCACCTCGCGTTTGGAGGCCTTGAGCGATTCCTGGGCTTTTTTCTGGTCGTCGATGTTCGCAAAAGTGAGAACCGCGCCGTCGATCCGGTTGTCCGTGGTGCGGTACGGCATACTGCGCATTTTGTACCACACGCCTTCGGTGGTTTGCAACTCGATTTCGGTGGGCGCCAGTTTCCGCAGGACCTCTTTCAGGTCGGCGATCATGCCGTCGTAGGCCAGATTGGTCGCCACATGCCGGAGGGGCCGGCCCGTGTCGGACGGGATGAGGTTGACAATGGTGGTGGCCTCGGGCGTGAACCGCCGGACGCGCAGGTCGTTGTCCACGAAAATGGTGGCGATTTCGGTGCCGTTGAGCAGATTGCGCATGTCGTCATGGGTGTCGGACAACTCCGAGACCTTGCTCTGGAGCTCGGCGTTGACCGTCTGGAGCTCTTCGTTGAGGGATTGCAGCTCCTCCTTGGATGATTCCAGCTCCTCGTTGGTGGACTGGAGCTCTTCGTTGGCGGACTGCAATTCCTCGTTGGTGGATGTGAGCTCCTCGTTGGCGGATTCCAGCTCTTCCACCGTGGCCTGATGGCTTTCCCGGGTGATCTGAAGCTCTTTTTCCAGCTCGTCGATTCTCGATCCCTCCGGCGCCGGCTCGGCCCCATCGCCCTTTCCGGCTCCGGCCGCCGGACGGGCCGGGACATCCTCGAACACCACCAGGAACCGGCCGGCCAGGACCTCGGGCTCGCGTTGCGGCCGGACGTGCAAATCGATGGGCTGGGCGCCGCCGTTGGTTTTGACCAGCACCTGTTTGCGGGTCACCGGCTTCATCGAAGACCGGGCGGACCGGATGGCCGAGGACAGCTCGATCCGCAGCCCTTCCCGGGCCAGATCCAGGATATTCCGCGACGGCGGCCCGCTGGGGGTTTCCAGGTATTTGCCGGTGCGGCCCTGGACATACAGAATGTCGCCCCTTTCGTCGATGAGCGCGGCCGTGGGCGTGAACCCGTCCAGAAGGGCTTTCCGGGTGGCCTGGGCGAGGTCGGCGGGTTTCCGGGCGTCGGCGGGAGAGAACAACGGCTTGTCGGCCCGGGCCCCGTCCGGCGAATCGCCGGGGAAATCGATCCCCTGGGGCAGGGCGTGGGGTATGGCCATCCGCCGGTAGATTTTCCATTTTTTATCGACCACATCGAAGAGGTCCGTGAAACCGCCGATGGTCTCGGACGACCCGAGCATGAGAATCCCATCGGGTTTCAGTGTGTAATGGAACAACGGCAGGAGCTTTTTCTGGGCGTCGGCGTTCAGGTAGATCAGGAGGTTGCGGCAGCACAACAGGTTCAATCGGGAAAACGGCGGGTCTTTGATGAGGTTCTGGACTGAAAAGACAATGATGTCGCGAATCTCCTTTCGGATGCGGAAAAAATCCCCATCCTTGGCGAAAAACCGTTTCAGCCGTTCCGGGCTGACATCGGCCGCGATGCTGGCCGGGAAAAGCCCTTCCCGGGCCTTGTTGATGGCGAAATCGTCGATGTCCGTGCCGAAGAGTTGAATCCCGATCCGTTTGGGGGCGTGATCGAGGCATTCGCGCAGCGTCATGGCCAGGGAATAGACTTCCTCGCCCGTGGAACACCCCGGTATCCACGCCCTGAAGACGGCGTCTTCTTCCATCTGTTTCAAAACAGACAACAAGACGTCGGATTTCAGGGCGTTAAAGGAGTCGGCGTCCCGAAAAAACCGGGTCACCCCGATCAACAGATCGTGGAACAGGGCGTCCGCCTCGGCGCGATTTTCCCGAAGGTAGCGGATGTAATTGTCGTGGTCGTCGATCCCGTTCAGCGCCATCCGGCGGCTGATCCGCCGCCGGGTTGTGCTCGCCTTGTAAGACGAAAAATCGTTGCCGGTCCTTGCGCGCAAAACGACCAATATCTTGTCCAGCCATGGTTGCGGCTCATTGGCGGAAGCGGCGTCGTCCATTCCGTCGGTCGTGGTCGCGGGATTGGTGAAATAGCGGGCGAGCTTTGCCGGCATCCGTTCCGGCGGCAGCACCACGTCCACCAGCCCCGTATTGATGACGCTCCGGGGCATGCCGTCGTAGCCGGCCGATTCCTCGGACTGGGCCAGAATCAGACCGTTGTTGGCCTTGATTTCCCTGGCGCCGAGTGATCCGTCCGTACCGGTGCCCGACAAAATCACCGCCGCGGCCCGCCGTCCCTGGTCCTGGGCGAGGGACCTCAGAAACACATCGATAGGGAGATGGGGGATTGTCTTCCTCATGGCTAAAAGCTGAAACCTGCCCTTGAAGATGCTGATCTCCTTGTTCGGCGGAATGACGTAGGCGTGGTCGGGCGCAACGACCTGGCCGTCCTCGGCCGTGGAGACCGGAATCCGGGCGATCTTCCCGAGCAGCTCGGGCATCATGCTCGGCGTATCCGAAGGAAGATGGACGACAATGACATAGGCCATGCCGCCCGTTTCCGAAACTTCGGAAAAAAAGGATTTCAGGGCTTCCAGGCCCCCGGCGGAGGCGCCCAGGCCGATGATGGGGAAGGTTTCCGGAGTCGGTTCCATATTTTATAAATCTTCATAGCGCCGCTTCATGGCACTAGAAAAGCCCAAAATACCAATCCCAAAGAATAGCATGGCGGTGGTTGAAAAGTTGGTCCCCCCAAACAAAATGCACAATCCAGAAAAAAGCAAAACAACCGCTTTCATCTTTATCTCCTTTCCCTTTGCTCCCTCTATGGTTGAATGGACGCTGCCTTTGATGCCCAAAGGCCATGACGCCTATCGCGATGGCGAAAATCGTGGCTGTTTTCATCAGCCCCTTATCGCCTATCCGAAAACCGCGGGTTTTGATCCCAGGTCAGACCGCGGCTCTTTTTCAACCTCGGGAATAGCGGCGCGGTGCGACGATTTCGAGGATGAAAACAGAGCGGGAACGCCGCCTGGGGCCAAAAATGCGGTTTTCGGACAGGCTCTTGATCTTTCGCGCTGAAGTGATGGATGATATTCCGCCGATTACACGGCTCGCCGCCCCTGAAGGACATTAACCAGGACCACGATGATCGCGATCACCAGCAGAATATGAATCAGCCCA
>CAYNGG010000479.1:0-3191 GCA_964396575.1 uncultured Desulfobacteraceae bacterium
GAATCCAAGGCCGCCCTGATGGAGACCGACTTTCCCCACATCACCAACGTGGGGCGAAAAGGGGGATCGACCGTGGCCGCGGCCGCCGTCAACGCCCTGGCCCTTCTCGCCCAAAAGGAGAGCTGACATGGACACTACCCCCACCGGTACCCTCTACGGCATCGGGGTCGGCCCCGGCGACCCGGAGCTCATGACCTTAAAGGCCGTCCGGGTGCTCCGGACGGTGGACGTGATCTACACCGCCGCCTCCACCAAAAACGATTACAGCCTGGCGGTCAACGTGGCCCGGGCCCACATCCCGACCGCCACCTCCGTGATCCGGCTGGCCTTTCCCATGACCCGGGACCCGGACGAGACCCGCACGGCCTGGGAATCCCATGCCCGGACCGTCATTGCCGCCCTGTCGGGAGGCCAGAACGCCGCTTTTCTCACCCTCGGCGACCCCATGACCTACTCGACCTTCGGCTATCTCCTGAAACACATCCGGCTTCTGGCCCCGGAAATTCTGGTGGAGACGGTGCCGGGGATCACCGCCTATCAGGCCTCGGCCGCCCGGCTCAACCTCCCGTTGGTGGAGGGCGAGGAATCCCTCCTGATCACCTCCGGGGTCGGCGGCGGGGACCGGTTCCGGGAGCTGGGGGGGAAGCCCGAAAACGTGGTCTTCATGAAGGCATACAAAAACGTCGGGGACATCTCCCGTTCCCTGGACGAGGCCCGAATGCTCGGCACCAGCGTCGGCATCAGCCGCTGCGGGCTGCCGGACGAAGAGATCATCCCCGACGTCCGGTCCATGGAGTCTCGAAAGCCCGGCTACTGGACCCTGATCATCGCCAAGCATCGGAATGGCAAAGCACCGGCGGACGGCTGAGACCGGGCGGCGAGCGCTTTTCATCTCCCTGGGGATTTCCGCCTTCCTGCTGGCCGTCGGCCTCTGGCGGGTGGAGGGGCTCACCGCCGCCCATCTCGGGGACCGGCTTCTCTGGCCCCTGACCCGGCTGATGATCTTCATCACGGTCGGCCTGGCGGTCGGGCAGATCGTCGAGGCGGCCGGGTGGACCCGGGCCCTGTCAGTGTTGGCCCGGCCCCTGTTCCGGTTCGGAAACCTCGGAAACCGATGTAGCGCCGCCTTCACCACCGCCTTTTTCTCCGGCGTGGCCGCCAATGCCATGCTTTTGGAATTCTACCAGGAAGGAAAGATCAGCCGGGCTCAGCTCTTTTTGACCAATTTCGTCAACCAACTCCCCGCCTATTTCCTCCACCTCCCCACCACCTTTTTCATCGTCATCCCGCTCACCGGCTGGGCCGGGGCCCTCTACTTCCTCCTGACCTTCCTGGCCACCCTGATCCGGACCGTCGGCTTTTTGCTTTTCGGCCATCTCCGGCCGGACCTCTCCTTTGGAGACGACGGCGAGGCGGTGAGCGGGCGGACCGGCCGCAAGGGGGCGGATGAGTCGATCTGGGCCGGGGTCCGGCGGAAGCTCCCGGGCCGGGTCATGAACATCGCCGTTTACGTGGTCCCCATCTATGTCTTCGTCTTTCTCATCAACGCGGCCGGGTTCTTTAAGGCCGCTCAGACCCTTCTCTCGGACTGGGTGGTGACCGCCTTCATGCCGGTGGAGGCCCTTTCGATGGTGATCCTGAGCTTTGCCGCGGAGTTCACCTCGGGCTTTGCCGCCGCCGGGGCCCTCATGGACGCCGGCGTCCTGACCACCAAACAGACCGTCCTCGCGCTCCTCATCGGCAACGTCGTCGCCTTTCCCATCCGCGCCCTCCGGCATCAGCTCCCCCGCTACATGGGGATTTTCTCCCCGAAAATGGGCGCCCAGATCCTCCTGATAGGTCAAGGCTTCCGGGTGGTTAGCATCATCGCGGTGGGGGTGGGGTTTTATCTGGTGGGTTGAGGGGGTGCCGGCGTGGCCTATGGCGCGCAATGGGTTGAGATCAGACGCCGGAACTGTTTCGAGACCTCGTCATCCGGGCCGCGTTCGACATATCTTTTGATATGATGACACGCCCGGTCCCGGTCATCCAGGTGTGACAGATAGAGCCCCGCCAGTGTCCGGTGGGCGAAAACCCGGCCGTTATCAATCCGCAAGACGGTTTCCAAAGCATCAGCCGAGCGCTTGAAGTCGCCGGTCTGGTAATATAGAAATCCGAGCGTCGAATAGATCGACACGGATGGTTCAGCATGCGCCGCCGCCTTTTCGAAATGTGCTAAGGCGGCGGCGTATTGTTTTTCCCTGATCCGGATTTTGCCCAGGTTCAGATGGGCTTGACCCGCGTCCGGGTAAATGGCCAAAGCCCGCCGGAAAAAACGTTTTGCCCGGTCATCATGTCCCAGCAGGTGATGAGCCACGCCGAGGTTGATCAGCGCGTTGACTTGAAAAGGATGTGACGCAATCACCCGCTCAAGTAAATCGGCCGCCCGTTGTGCCTGGCCGAGCTCGATAAAGCTTAATCCGGCGATCAGACGGGCGTCCGCTTTGCAGTCATCATATCGAGATGCCTTCGTGGCGAGCTCCGCGGATTGAGCATACGACCGCCGGCCCTCCTCCTGCTTTGCCATCAAAACATACCGCCCATATTGAAATTCTCTCCAGTGTCGTTGCCCTACCATCGATGCGCCAATGAACACCAACAGCAGGACCAAAGCGCCGGTCAATCGGTTAAATCTCAGCTCAACCGGAGCGATATATCGACCATGACCAATGGAAACGGAGAGTCCCTCTATCACGCCGATATGGATAAACAGCAGAAGCGGAGGGGTGGCGCAATAGAAAGGAAAGCTGAAAGCCGAAAACACCAGATAGGATACAATCCCACCAAGCGACGCAATAACGGATAGACGAGCTTCCAGGGGAAGACCGGTTTTTAAGAGGCCAAATGCCCGCCGGACGGATCCAAGGAGGAGGATCAGCCATGCCCCCACCCCAATGATTCCGGTCTCGATGGCAATCTGAAGGAAATCATTGTGAGCAAAAGACGGCTGACGTCTTTCGTTAAATGCCCGGTCGATGACCGCTTTTCGATGGAAACGAGGGTAATGGGCCTGGAAATGACCGAGGCCGAAGCCCATGATCGGCCGCTCCATGAACATGGTGAGGCCGTTTCGCCAGAGGGCAATCCGAACCGAGGTGGTATCCGAATAGACGGTCTTGAGCTGAGAGTCCCGGACCTGATGCCGGACCAGG
>CAYNGG010000480.1:0-3184 GCA_964396575.1 uncultured Desulfobacteraceae bacterium
CGACCCCATTTTCCGGTTTCTGGATGGACACTAAATAACCGCTGCCGGCCCGTCCCATGGGCCGACGGCAATTTGACGAGGTAACATGACGGCTTTCGGCAGGCGCTTTCGATTCTGGCCCGACGTGTCTCCCTGGTTTTATGTCGGGGCCTTGATGATCCTCGTGCCGGCCTTTGTCCTGATGACGGTGGAAAACCTCCACCGGCAGAAGGAAAGCAGTACCCGGCTGCTGAGGGAGAAGGGGGCGGCCCTCATCCGTTCATTCGAGGCCGGGACCCGGACGGGCATGATGGGCATGATGGGTACGCACGGCGACCGGGGAGGGTTCAGGCTCCAGCGGCTCCTCATGGAGACGGCCGAGCAGGCGGATATCGTTTACCTGGCCGTCACCGATGCCACCGGGCGGATCATCGCCCACAGCGATCCGGACCGGATCGACACGGTCTATTCGCCGGAGGGCATCCGGGTGGGGGCGGTGGCCCGATCCGACCGGATCGCCGGCCGAATTGTCGAGTCGCCGGGAGGCGAGCGGGTCTTCGAGGTCTATCGTCGGTTTTCCCCCGCCGGGGGCCGGGGGATGCGACACGGGCGGATGGGGCGGCCGATGGTGGCTCCGGATGCCGGCCCCCAGGCCATCTTCGTGGGGATGGACATGAGCCCCATCGAGGCGGCCCGGCGGGCCGACACCCGTCATACCCTGGTGATGGGGGGCATTCTGCTGGCCCTCTGCGCGGCCGGCTTTTTCCTCCTGCTCCTGGCCCACGGCTATCGTCGGACCCGGGCATCCCTCTCCCGGCTGGCGGCGCTCTCCGAAACCCTGGTGACTCACATGCCCATCGGGTTGTTGGCTCTGGACCACCGGGGGCGGGTGGCGGCTTGCAACCCCGCCGCCGCCGCCATCCTGGGGCGGTCGGCCGGCGCCACCGAGGGCCGGGCCGCCGTCGAGGCGGTGCCGGCCGACCTCCTCGAGACCGCCGCGGCGGCCGAAGACGGCACCGTCGAGCGGGAGATCGACTGCCGGGTGGCGGCGGGAGAGGCCATCCCACTGGACGTGGTGGCCTCCGGGCTCAAAGACGATGCCGGCGCCTCCCTTGGAGCGGTGATCCTTTTCAAAGACCTCCGGGAGATGCGGGCTCTCCGGCGGGAGATGGAAAAAAACCGACGCCTGGCCTCGGTGGGCCGTCTGGCGGCCGGAGTGGCCCACGAGATCCGGAATCCGTTGAGCTCCATTAAGGGGTTTGCCACCTATTTCCGGGACCGATACGGCGATGTCCCCGAGGACGCCCGGATCGCGGGGGTGATGATCGGGGAAGTAGAACGGCTGGACCGGGTGGTGGGACAGCTCCTCGACTTTGCCCGGCCCTTAACCCTGACCCGGACGGAGACGAGCCTGGCGACGGCCGCCGACGGAGCGCTCCGCCTGGTGGAAAAGCGGCTGGCCGACGCCGGAATCCGGGTGGTGACCGACTTGGACCCGTCCGTCCGGGCGATGGTGGACCCCGACCGGCTCCGGCAGGTCATCCTGAACCTCCTGATCAACGCCGCTGAAGCCATGGAAGACGGCGGAACCTTGACGGTGAAAGTGGCCGACGGCGACCGGGGGCCGGAAATCCGCCTGGATGACACCGGTCCGGGGATTTCGGCCGAGGCTTTGGCTCACGTTTTCGACCCCTATTTCACCACCAAACGCTCGGGCACCGGGCTCGGGCTGGCCATTGCCAACAATATCATGGAAGCCCACGGGGGGATGATCCGGGTGGAAAGCGACCCGGAGGCCGGCGGGACCACCGCCGTCCTGACCTTTCCGCCCGTGGGCTCGGAGACGAGAAAATGAGCGACGCCGGGGATGTGCTGATCGTCGATGATGACGAAGCCCACCGGACCATGCTCCGGACCCTCATGGGCGGCTGGGGCTACGGGATCACCGAGGCCGACGACGGGGCCGCCGCCGTGGAAGCGGTCCGGGAGCGCCCCTTCGACCTCGTTTTAATGGATATCCGGATGCTCAGGGTCTCGGGGATCGAGGCCCTCGAGGCGATCCGACGCCACAACCCGGCCATCCCGGTGATTCTCATGACCGCCTATTCATCGGTGGAAACGGCCGTGGACGCCCTGAAAAAAGGGGCTTACGATTATCTGACCAAGCCCTTGGATTTCGACAAGCTCCGGGTTACCGTCGAGCGGGCCATGGAGCATCTCCGTTTGAAGGCCGAAAACCGTCAGCTTCGGGAACGGATTGACGGGCATTTCGACCCCCAAAACATCATCGGCACCGGCCCGGCCATGACCCGGCTTCTCGCCACCGTCTCTCAGGTGGCCCCCACCGAGGCCACCGTCTTAATCCAGGGCGAGTCGGGGACCGGCAAGGAGCTGGTGGCCAACGCCATCCACTTCAACAGCCACCGCCGGGACGGCCCCTTTGTGAAGCTCAACTGCGCGGCCATCACCGAGACCCTTCTGGAGTCGGAGCTTTTCGGCCATGAAAAAGGGGCCTTCACCGGCGCCGACCGGCGCAAGGAAGGGCGGTTCAAGGCCGCTGATGGGGGAACCTTTCTCCTCGATGAGGTGGGGGAGATGTCGCTGACCATGCAGGCCAAGCTCCTTCGGGTCATCCAGGAACGTGAGGTCACCCGGGTCGGCGGCGATGCCCCGGTGCCGGTGGACGTCCGGCTGATCTCAGCCACCAACCGGGACCTGGCCGAGCGGGTTCGGGAAGGCGCCTTCCGGGAAGACCTCTACTATCGGTTGAACGTGATCCACCTGACCCTGCCCCCGCTCCGGGAACGGCGGGAGGACATCCCGCTTTTGGCCAGCCATTTCCTCGGGATGCTTGCCGAAAAACACGGAAAGGCGGTCAAGGGGTTTTCCCCCGATGTCATGGACCAGCTCATCCGAGCCCCCTGGCCGGGGAACGTCCGGGAGCTGGCCAACGCCATAGAGCGGGCGGTGGTCCTGGCCCGAGGCGGCTACATCGACGACCTCGACCCCATCGCGGACCAGCCCGCCGGTAGGGACCATCCGGCGGCCGACGACCCGCCGGCGGGCGGCCAGTCCCTTGAAGCCGTGGAAAAAGCGACTATCTTAAAGACACTGGCGGCCACCGGCGGTAACAAGAGCGAGGCCGCTCGCCGCCTGGGGATCACCCGGAAAACGCTCCACGCCAAGATCAAGAAATACGAGATGA
>CAYNGG010000481.1:0-3183 GCA_964396575.1 uncultured Desulfobacteraceae bacterium
CGGATCACCCCATCCAGACCCCGTACCGAATCCGCCAGACGGCCGGCGGGATCAGGGCCAGCAGGGCGAAGACCGCCAATCCTGTCAAGATCCGCCACCCGGCTCGCCGGAGCCGGGCGGTCGCGGCCGGGGCGAGGCCGGGGACCCGCCTTCCGACCCTGGCGGCAACGACGGCGGCGATCCCTTCGGCGGCCACCAGAGCCAAAGCCCCGAACAGAGGGTAGCCCACCAGTCGATGGTCCGGAAGAAACAGGCACCAGGGGCAGTGGTGGTGGAGCACCCCGTAATGGTAAGCGGACAGGACCCGGACCAGGGCGACGGCGGCGGCCGGGAGGAAGGCGGCCGCCGAGATGGCGGTCACGATGGCCGGGCGGCGGGCCGGGGTCCGGCATCGGGTCAGCATTGCCGCCCCGGCCAGGGTCGCGGCCCCGGTCGCCAGGCAGGCCCCGACCCAGAACCGGTCCGAAAGTCCGGCGGTGGTCCGGGCCGCGTTCGGGGACCGGATCTGGTCGTAAACGACGGCGCAGCAGCTCACCGGCTGGTGGAGGTCCAGGGCGAAGACGGCCCGGGCCGTCTCGATCGCTCCGAGGGCCACCGTCGGCAGGGCCAGGAGCAGAAGCCGGGCCGCGGTCCGGGTCAGGGGGCCTTCGGGGTCCTGGCGGTTAAGGCCCTCGACAACGCCCCACATGAGCAAAAGTCCCAGCCCGACCCCTCGAAGGGCGATGGCTCGGCCCCCGAGTCCCTCCATGCCCTGAAGGACCCCGGTCCCGCACATGGCGCCGGGCACCAGGTCCGGCAGGACCGCCGTGACGGCGACGACCAAAAGGCCGGTGGACAATCCGGCCAGCCCGAGGGCCATCCGGCCGGTGATGGCGGTTCCTTCGGCGTCGGCCTCGAGGGTGAGCTGCCTTCGGTCGGCGTCCCCCGGCGACCAATGTAGAGTGATCCGGAGGGCGGTCCATCCGGCCAGGGCGAGCAGTAAAAGGGTGATTCCGTCGGCGGTCAGGACCGCGAGGATGGCGGGGTGAGTGATCACGCTTCCCGGTCCAGCCGGCCGCCGGTCATCCGGTAGCGGGGGCCATCCCCCATTGGCGGCTCGAGGAGACGCGGGTCGTGGCCGGCGATGATCACGGCGGCCCCGGTCCGGGCCGCGTCGGCCAGGGCGGTCAGGATGATCCGGGCCCCGCCGTCGTCCTGGTGAGCGGTGGGCTCGTCAGCCAGGATGATGGACGGATGGCCGGCCAGGGCCCGGGCGGCGGCCACCCGTTGGCGCTCCCCGCCGGAAAGGCGGCGGGCCGGCTCGGCGGCCAGGTGATCAGCCCCCATCCGAATAAGCGCGTCCCACCCCCGTTGACGGATTTCCGCGAGGTCCGGATGCCGGGCGATCAGCGGGAGCAGGACGTTTTCCAGGGCGGTGAGGTCCCCGAGGAGCCGGGCTTCCTGGAAGATGATCCCCACCCGTCGGCGCCACCGGTCCCGGTGGGGTCCGAGCCATCTGGAGACGGCCCGGCCCTCCCAGTGGATTTCTCCGGCCGTCGGCCGTTGGAGCAGGGCGATGACGGAGAGGAGCGTGGTCTTTCCGGCGCCGGTGGGGCCGAGGACAAGGGCGGTTTCCCCGGCGCCGAAGTCGGCGGTGATTCCGTTGAGGACCGGACGCTCGGCCCCGTCGGTCCCCCGCCGGGTAAAGCAGATCTCTCGGCAGCCCAGCCGGATCACGGCAGCTCGGCTCCGGCGACGGAATCGGCGACCTCTCCGGACGCGGCCCGGAGTGCCGGGAGAACCGCCGCGGCCAGGTAAGGGATCAGGACCAGGGCGGCCAGGGTCAACAGGGTCAAGGGGGCTCCGGCCGGGTCGAGCCGGAGGGCCGGGGGCGGTCCGGACCAGCCCAGCAGAAGGGCGCCGGGCCAGCGGATTCCCGGCCAAAAGACTAGGGTATAAGCGGCGCCCATCCCGAGAGCCGTTGCCGGGAGGCCCACGGCCAAAGCCCGTCGGAGGGTCAGGCGGACCACGTCCCCGGCGGTCCAGCCCAATGCCCGGAGCAATGCGATCTCCCGCCGTCGGCCCCATGCGGATCGGACCGTGGTCAGAACGAGGAGCGAAAGGCCGAGGACCGCGGGCATGAAGGAGACGGTGACGAGGCCCCCGCGCCGGGCCAGATCGGCCCGGTACCGCCCGACCACCGATTGCCGGGGGGTGATCCGGACCGGCCAGGGAAAGGCGGCGGCCAGGTCCGGCTGGATGGCGTCGGCCTCGGCCTCGTGGAAGACCTCCACGGCCAGGTCGCTGACCGCATCCGCCGGGATGCCCAGGAGGCGCCGGGCGTCGGCCGGATGAAGCCAGACCAGATCATGAGCCGCCATGGAAAGGGACTCGGGGAACCGGCCCGCCACCCGGACGGTCACCGGATCGACTCCGGTCAATGGAATGGTTCCGGCGTCCGGCACGGAGATTCCCGGTCCGACCACCGCTTCCCCCGGCTTCGGTGGGTCAGGGACGATCTCCGGGGCCTTGGGGGCGTCTGGAGAGCGGGTGACCACCGTCACCGGCCCGTCGGGACCGGCGGCCGTGCCCCAAATCCGCGACCGGACCCCGATGACGCCGGGGACCGACCGGGCAGCGGCGATCCCATCAGCTTCGGGCAGAGGGAGAAACCCGGCCCCGCCGACCCGGCGAACCACCAGGTCGGGGCCGGCGGCCAGCAACTGGGCCGAGGTTTCCGCGAGCCCCCGGCTCAGAAGCATCGCGGTTCCGGGCAGGGCCACCAGGGCGGCGAGACACAGGCCCAACAGGATCGATTCGGCGGGATACCGGAGGAGGTCCCGGACCGCCCAGAGGGTCATGGGACCGGGGCGGCGGGGGATCACGGCGGCGCCGGCGGGATCACGAGGAGGGCCGGGTCGGAATCGGCCAGGGGCAGGGTCGGCATGTGGCGCGAATCCACGGCCGGGGTCCGGAGGTCGGGGTGGCGGAGGGGCCGGCCGGCCGGCACGAGGGCGAGGGCCGTCAGGTCAAAGGCCGCCACAACCCCCGACGCCGGGGACTCGGCCGGATCGGTCCGAAGGGCCGAGTCCGCCGCCATGGCCAGAATGACCGCCAGGGTCCAGACGAGTCCGCCCACCAGGAGCGTCCGGCACCGGTCCAGGCCGTCGGCCGCGACTAGGGTTGCTTTTTGGGAACCGCCGG
>CAYNGG010000482.1:0-3174 GCA_964396575.1 uncultured Desulfobacteraceae bacterium
GAGCGTTGAACAACTCTAACAACTCTTTGAAGTCTTTCTGAGTTTCCATGAAATTGTTTCCTTAGATAATCCACGGCTTCAACTCTTTCTTCCGGAGACTTGCTTAACCAGTATTTCAAATCATCCAAAATTAAAGCGTTATCGTTTAGCTCTCTGACTTTGACAACTTTCGCTATCATGGATTGTTTCCCGCCCTGATAATCAAAAATTTAGAATGTTTGGAGCGTTCATCCGACTAAAGCGTACTGGGTTTCCCGCAGGGCCTTGATCTTGAAAAACTCCTTGTCACGGAAGCCATGCGCCGCATGTTGAAGTGGTTTTATGGATCACCCGAGTCATCCGCTCCTCGGCGCGGCGGGTTTGGAAGCGACTATGCCGAGCGTGCTCAAAAACTGGCGCACCTGGGTTTCACTTCGTTTGATGCCCGTCAAGTCTTCGATTTTGGCCGTCGCTTCTTTGACGGTTGCCGGCGGATTCTCTCGAAAATACGTTTCAATGGTTGACGTATATTCCGCCAACTCACTTGTGGGCCGATAGAAATTGACCTCTTTCAGTTTCTCAATCCCCCCCTCTTGATAGTCTTTGAGATATGCACAGAGGGTCGGTTTGCTGATACAGGTTAAGCGGCGGATTTCCTGATGAGTCAGTCCCTGGCTCTTTAACCAGAGCGCTTCCATTTTTTGTTTAACTCGGGGATGAGGGTGGTGAAAGCGTTCGTGGTGCAGGGCCTGTTTCTCTTCTTCGGTAAACTCTATCCTGATCATGCCTTGTTAATCCTTCGTCTTTCCCTTTGGTGTGGAATGCCGGGGTTAATCCCTGGACTGCTTACACTACTATTGGATGTATAACTCACAAATGACACTGTTTGTAAAGTAAATTTTCTAACCTTGCTCAGAATTTATGGACCCGCGAAGTGTTGGAAACCTCGTAAGTCTTATAGTTTCGGGGCAACGGCCCGATTAGCGGGGGTTTCAACGTTTCCGGTGTTAAGTGTTTGTTATGCCTGGTTTTCAGGGGATGGGCCGGGGCGATGGACGGGGTTGGGCGAGCTCAGACCCACCCCCATTCCCTGAAGGAAAGGGGGAACGCGGGCGGGCCGCGGGGTGGGCACGCAGGTGCCACCAAGTGGTGCCGGCCCAAACGATGATCACGGGCCGATGCCAATTCAGATGAGCGGATCGATCTCGGCGACGCCATCTTTGTGCTGCAAAAGGCGGGTGATTTGAGGTAGCGGAAAGCGGGTTGAAAGCGGAAACAGGCGGCAGCGGGTCTCCCGCTGCCGCTTAGATTTGGAGGCGGAGCAACTGACTTAATGCCGCTCGTACCGGCCCATGAGGACCGCCCGGTCGATGACCCGGCCGTCCAGGGATCGCTCCACGGTGATCTTGTCCGTTTTCTCCGGAAGGTCCAGATGATCGTCGAGGGCATAGAGCTTGAAAAAGTACCGGTGGGCTCCATCCGGCGGACAGGGACCGTAGTATTCGGTGTTGCCGCCGGTGCCTAAGCCCGGCGTTCCCGGCGGCTCCTGACCCTCGGGGATTTCGGTGATGTCGGGTGGAATGTTGAAGACCACCCAGTGGTCCCACATCCCGTCCTCCCGGAGGTGAGTCGGCACGTCCGGATCATCCATGATCAAAATGAGGCTTTTGGCCTCGGCCGGGACGCCGGAGATGGTCAGCGGCGGGCTGATGTTCTCCCCGTCACAGGTGTACTTGGAGGGAATCATCCCCTCGTACTCAAACGCGCTGCTTGTCAATTCCATAAATTCGTTCCCCCTTTTCTCTGGTTTTCAGTTCCAATGATGATTATCGCACACTGTCAGCGAATATGAAAGCGGGTATCGACCCCATTTTCGCCGTCACCGGATAGCTCCGCCGTGTTTCGCCCCCCCGTTGCCCGGACCTTCTACTGGAAAACCCTCTCGGCCGCCGGGATCACCGGCTCCGTCTCCCGATTCCGCCGGGGATGGACCAGGTAGGGGATCACCGCCCGGTTTTTGTTTCCGCCGGTCCCGTCGTAAGTGATGGATGCCACCGGGGTTCCGGTGTGGGCCTCGATCCGCCGGGCCATGGCCTCGGTGACGATCCCCGGACAGCAGAAAGCGGGGCTCGTCTGGATAAACAGGGCGATATCGGGGTGCTGCTTTTTAAGGTAATGGACCTTCAGGAGGTTGTCCATGGATTCGCCGGTGTGCTCCGGCCGGAGACCGTATTGGCCCAGGATGGTCTCCGGGTCCTCGTCGTAGGTCGGCATGGGCTCGCCGAGAATGCCGCCGAAGATCCCATAGTAGTGCCGCTCCTGATGCCGGACGGCCGCCAGAATGGCTCGTGAGGACAGGGCGCTCAGGTACCGGCCCTCGATGAGCCACTTTTTGAGATACGGTCCGGCGACCATCTTGACGTAATCGCTGTACGGAGTGGTGATGACCTCGCCGCCGTGGGCTTCCACCGTCCGGACAAGGTCCTGGTTCATCACCGGGTTGTCCCGGACATAGAGGTCACCGAAGATGGCGACGGGGGGCCGACGGGGGCCGGGAATGGTCCGAATGGCGCTCAGCCGGACGACGGCCGCCTCCGCCGCCTCCGTTTTGGACCGGCCGGCCTCGATGGCCGCCGCCAGCTCCGCGATACTGTCGTCCACCGCCCGGTCGGTCTCCCCGGCGACCGCCTCATAAGGCCGAATCCGGCAGCCGGCCCGCCGGATCAAGCCGCTGATCTGGTAGGCGAAGTAGATCTCCATGGGCAGGCGGTAGGAGATGTCGCTGAAAGACATCCCGCCGGTGTAGATCCCGGTCCGGGCCAGTCCCCCGTCAGCCTCGGCCAGAAGGGTCCGGAGATGGTGAGCATAGAGGCCCAGGTTGCAGGCGATGGATGACCGGATCATCCAGAGGACCGTCCGTCCGGGGTCGAGATCGTGGCGCCGGATGTAGCCGAGGAGCTCGCCGGCGACGATGTTAAGGGGCAGGCACTGGCCGGTGTTGGTCCGGAGACTCTCCCGGATCGATGCCTCGCTTTCGTCCAGAACCCGGGCATCTACTCCCTCCCGCCGCAGGTTGGCCGCCACCAGGGGCTGAGCCAGGGGGTCCCAGTTGGGCAACAGGAGGGTTTTATCCCGGAGGTCGTCTTCGGTCTTCGGCCGGAGAGCCGGATGGGTCAGGGCGGGTTCGGCGGCGAG
>CAYNGG010000483.1:0-3162 GCA_964396575.1 uncultured Desulfobacteraceae bacterium
CGGATAAGCCCGCCGGCGAAGCGGCGGACATTCTGGAAACGGACGGCGGCGGCAAGGGCATGAAGCTGTTGGCCACCGAGTTCGGAGACGGGACCAGTCTGGAACGGATTCGGGAGATCCTTTTCGGCGGAACCCTTCACCAGTACGAGCGGCAGCTCAATCGGATCCGGGACCGGACCCGCCATGAGGTCGATGATCTTCGTGAGGAAGTGGACCGGCGCTTTCTGGAGCTGGAAAGCTACGTCCGGCGGGAAGTCGAGGCTTTGGGCGATCAGATCTCCAAGGGACTCCAGCGCCAGGATGAGGCATTGTCCGCCCTGAGCCGGGACCTCGCCGGCATGGGGGAAGGCAACGCCAAGAAGATCGGCCGGCTCGGCGACCAGATGGCCAAAAGCCACCGGACCCTCCGGAGCCAGATTCTCGACGAATCCAAGCGGCTCACGGCCGACCTTCGCCGAAAACATGAGGAAACCCTCGAGCGGATCGAGACGGCCATTGCGGAGCTTCAGGCCGATCGGGTGGACCGGGCCACCCTCTCCGGCATCTTCCAGGAGATCTCGGTCCGACTCAACGCCGACCTGACCAACACGCTAAACCGGGAGATCGAGGCCATCGAGGCCGATGACGATGAGTGACGCCACCGCCTCCGCCGAGCAGACCCGGCTCGACCGGAAACAGTCCCCGCCGCCGGAATTCTCCGACGGGAGGAGCCCCGACCCGACATCCCTGGATGAGCTCCGCCGGCTTTTGTTAGGACCGGAGCAAGAGGCGCTCCGGCGGCTCGCCCACCGGCTCGACCACCTCAAGCTGGACCCCGCCGACGTGGGGCGGGTGCTGGCCGAAGCGGTGGCCCTTCGGGGGGAGCGGGATTCCACCCTGAGCCTGGCCCTGATCCCGACGGTGGAGGAGACGGTCAAGGCCTCCATCCGGAAGGACCCTCGGGCCTTCGAATCGATCCTCGCCCCGGTGATCGGCCAGACCATCCGGAGCGCCATCGCCGACGCCTTCCGGGTTCGGGTTCAGACCTTCAACCGGACCCTGGCCCGGAGCCTCTCCATCCAGGGCCTTAAATGGCGGTGGGAGGCCTTCCGGACCGGCCGGTCCTTTGCCGAGGTCGCCCTCCTCCACTCCCTCGTCTATCGGGTGGAGCAGGTCCTCCTTATCCACCGGGAGACCGGGCTCCTGCTCCAGCACGTGATCGCCGAAGACCTGGAGTCGGTCCAGGACGGCGACCTGGTCTCCGGGATGCTCACCGCCATTCAGGATTTCGCCCGGGATTCCTTTCAGATGGAGGACGGCGACGCCCTGGAGACCTTCCAGGCCGGGGACTTAACCGTCTGGGTGGTCCAGGGAAAGATGGCCCTTCTGGCCGCGGTGATCCGGGGCGAGGCCCCGGAATCTTTCCGGGAACGCCTCAAACGGGCATTGGAGGAGATCCACTTCGAGGCGGGGACGGCCCTGAGCCAATTCGACGGCGATACCGACCCCTTTGCCGCCGTCCGCTATTGCCTCAAAGACTGTTTCACCGAGGAATACGTCGGCCACACCACGGCGTGGTCGGCCCTCTGGACCTGGCTCGCCGTTCTCCTCTTGCTCCTTCTGCTGGTCGGGGGCGGGCTCTACTTATCTCGAATCGGTTGGCTGAGTTGGCCGGCGTTTCCGACGGGACCGGATGATACTTCGGGCCGGGTGGTGGTTCGGCCGGTGCCGTCGCCCGAAGGCGGGGGTGAGCCGACTCCCGATCCGATTCCCGTGGCGACCGAGGCGCTGACCGGCCCGGACGATGGCCCCCCAGCGGTTGTCCGGACCCTGCCCGCCGACTGGCCGCCGGCCGTCAAGGATTACGTGGCCCGGTTGGCGGCCGAGCCGGGAATTCTCGTCACGGAGCTCGAGCGCGATGGGGATGTGATTCACATCACCGGCCTCCGGGACCCTCTGGCCGACCGTCCCGAAGACCTATTAGGATCGGCGGGTCTTTCGGCCGAGGCGGTCCGGACTCACTTCATTCCCTATCAGACTTTGCTGCCGGAATTCGTGTTGAAGCGGGCGGAGCGGGCCCTTTCTCCGCCGGCCGGCGTCACCCTGACCCTGTCCGACGGGGTACTCGCGGCTTCGGGAACCGCCCCCCATGACTGGATTCAGCGGGCGAAAACAGTGGCCCCGGTGATCAGCGGGGTGACCGCCTTTGACACCGCCGGCCTCGTGGACGCCGAGATGGCGGCGCTCGACGAGGCCCGGCAAGATATCGAGGCGACGGTCATCCGGTTTGCTTTCAACACGGCGACGCCCGTCCCCGGCCAGGAAGCTCGAATCCGGCGTCTGGCCGACCAGATTCGGACCGTCCGCCGTCTGAGCCGGCGTCTCGAAACACCCTGGGCCTTGAAAGTCGTGGGCCACACCGATTCCATCGGCACCGAGCGGCGAAATTTTGCCTTAAGCCGGATGCGGGCCGACTGGGCCCGGCGGTTGATCCTGGAAAACGGGATCGACCCCGCTCAATTGACGGTGGTCGGCGTAGCCGATACTAAGCCGGTCCGGCCTGAACGGACCGAGACCGATCGGGCCATGAACCGGAGCGTGACCTTTCAGTTTATCCCCCCGGACCCGATATCCGAATCCATGAGGTGGCCGTGATCCAGAAAAAGATCTGCATGGTCGGCTCCTTTGCCGTTGGCAAGACGAGCCTGGTGACCCGGTTTGTCAAGAGCATTTTTTCCGAAAAGTACCTCACCACCGTCGGGGTCAAGATCGACAAGAAAACGGTCGAGGTGGATGGTAAACCGGTCAACCTGATGCTCTGGGACCTCTATGGCGAAGACGAGTTTCAAAAGCTCCAGATGTCCTACCTCCGGGGATCGTCCGGCTATTTCCTGGTGGTGGACGGCACCCGAAAGGAGACCCTCGACAAGGCCATGGCACTCCGAAAGCGGGTCGCCGCGGCCGTCGGCCCGGTCCCCCACCTGATGCTCTTCAACAAGGCGGACCTGAGCGATCAGTGGGAGATCGATCTGCCGGCCCTTAAAAAGCACCTGAAGGGCGCCATCCCGGTGGGGGTGACTTCCGCCAAGACCGGTCAAGGCGTCGAGGCCGCGTTTCTGGACCTGGCCCGACGGATGCTGGATGTAACTGGGAAATAACGCAAAGAAAAACAAAACCCTTGCG
>CAYNGG010000484.1:0-3162 GCA_964396575.1 uncultured Desulfobacteraceae bacterium
GCCTCACCGCCGCCAACGGAGCCGGGTCCGAAGCCCGTCTGCTTCAAACTGCATCTCCAGGGTGAGGGCCTCGATTTCGCTCAGCAGGGCCGCGTCCGGGTCGGGGGCCGCCGGCTGCCGCTGGCGGGTGACGCTCCCGTAAGCGGTGCTGACCAGCTCGCCGGATTCCCAGCGGTACTCGCCCGGGCCGGGATGGACCGGCCGGAATCCGAAGAGCCGGGCATGGGCGGCGGTCAGGTCACCGTTTTCGGCCATGCCGGAGACGGCGATGGGGTAGAGGTGGCCGATGTTATCCATGGCGGCTTGCCTCGCCGCTTCACCGGCGGCGGTCCGGAGGGCCGCCAACTGGCGCCGGCAGGCTCCCGGCCGGACCGTCAGCCGGGCCCCGTTGGCCCCGGCTTCGACCGTCCCGGTCACCCGATCGTCGGCGGCCCAGGGGATGTTCCGGATGAGGATGTACCGGCCATCTACTTCGATCCCGTAGCGGAGCTTCATGAGCCCCATCACGTCCAGGGTGAGGATAAAGGCGTCCTCACCGTCGATCCGGTAAAAGTCGGGCCGTCCGATGAAAGCTCCGCCGTGCGGCCGGGTCCAGGGTGGGCCGGTGGCGTCCCGCAGGAGAGCCAGGGTCCGGTCCGGGTCCCGGGTCTCGAGAATCAGGGTGGAGGGCCGGGTCAGGATCGACAGGAGGACCGGGGCCATGAGCATCTCCGATCCCCGGCCCAATGCGCTCCCCCCGAAGGCGCCCAGGATATCCCCGGAGCCCAGGGCGATCACCGGGTCGGCGTCGTGGATGGCCAGGTGAACCACCGAGACGAGATCGGTCAAAATCGACGGTCCCAAAGGCGTGTGCCGGCCCAGGAGGTCATTGAGCACCCCCATCGCCATCCCTTGCCAAACCTTGTCCTGAAGGTTGGCGGACAAGAGCAGGACCGGCTCCGGCGAGAGCTCCGGGACCTTCAGAGATGGCCCGGTTTCGGCTGCGTCCATCCCCTCCCGGAGCGAGCGGTAGATCGAGTTGTCGATCAGCGGGAGAATGAAAGTCTCCAGCTCCAGGCCGCCGTCTGGCGTGTCCGACAGCCGGACCGCGATGGGGTCGAAATACTGGCGCCAATACCGCTGATAAGCCTCCAGGTAGCCCCGGTAGGCGTCGGCTTCCGCCGGGGTCGCCATCTCGACCGGTGTCCGGGACAAGGGGGTCATCTCCGAAAGGGTTCCGTAGGTCTCGCTGACGGCGGCGCCGTCTTCGCCGATCTGATATCCGCCGTCCTTATACCGTTCCGGCAGGTAGCCCAGGGCCACCAGTCGGTCGAGATCGGGCCGGTCCACCCCGTCGGCCAGGGCCAGGAGCCCGGCGGCGGTGACCTGGGCCATCTCGGCGGCGGCAACGGTCCGGCGCAACTGGCCGAGCTTCACGGTCGGCCCGGTGAGCCGCCGGATGAACGGGTCCGAGAGATAGGCGAAAATCCGGGTGGAATCGGTGACCGGCAGTTGAGTGAGCATGTACCGGAGCTCGGTGGAGTCGCCCAGGCTCCCCTCGCCGCCGCGTTCGTGGAGGGCGGCCGAGGCGGCCAGCTCATCAGCGTCGGTGGAGAGGAAAACCAAATCCCCCCGGACGGCCCAGTGGACGGTCCGCCCGTCCGGCAACCGGCGGACCACGGTTTCCGTGGTCAGGGGGCCGGTCACCCCGATGACTCCCAGCAGCCGGGTCATGATCTCGGGCTGAGCCATCCGGGAGACGACGGTGAGCTCGGTCCCGTCGATGAAAAACAGGTCCGGCGCCATGACCGCCAGCTCAGAAATGGCGCCCGATTTCAGGAGCTTTTCGATCCAGGGTCGGCTCAAACCGAGCCGGGCGAGGTACCGGTCGGTCAAATCGTATTGGATGGCGTTGCCGGTGAGGCGGCCGCCCAGGCTCGAGATGAACCGGGCGCCCTCGTCCAGAAAGGGCATCAGGGCATCGGGTCGGGCCACGTGGACGAAGAACCGGTCCGGCGGGACCACCCGGGCCAGGTCGAGGCGACCGCCGTCCGCCTCTCCAAGCATCCGGTCAAAGGGATGAGACGCCACTTCCACGCCCCCGAGGTCGGAGACCGGGATCGACCCCGCCGAAGGCGTGGCCGTCCGCCGATCCGGGGCGAGGACCTGCATCTGGAGAGTCTCCTCAACCGCGGCCTGGCCTCCCAACATGCCGAAGGCCGAGGTCACTCGCCCGCGGCGGGGCGATCGCGCCGCCGGCCACCCGTCCCCCCGGCTATCCAGCCAGACCCGGAGAACCGGGCTGCTCGAGGCCGCCGCATAAGGCCACCAGGCCTCGACCCGGGCCCGGCGGAACGCCGGGATGACCGTTTCGGGGGCTTCCCGGGCCGTCTCCGGGTCCCACCGGACGGCGACGGTTTCTTCCGTCTCCGGATGGATCAGGGTGAGGGCGATGGGTCCCTCGGTCGCGGCATCCCGGACCGCCAGCACCGTGTAGCGGATGGTGGTCGGCGCCCCTTTCGACTTCCCTCGGGCCGCCGGTGCCGCGAGGAGATGGGCCGATAAGACGCCGCTTTCGGGATCGGGGGTTTTCAAACGGAATGGGATCGGGCCGGGCAGATCGATCCGGGCGGAGTGGACCACCCGGTCGGTTCCCGGCAGTCGGGCGTACAGGGCGTCGTCAACGGTTGCGGCGGCCGGTAGGGCGGGCGTTGCGGTCGATGCGGCAAACAGGGCCGCCGTCAGGGTCATGAGCACGGTTTTCATGGGATTACCTCCAGGGTTGGGGTTTGTGGGGCCACGGGGCGGCATCGATTTGATGCCCCATAATGAGTCTATCAAGAATCGTGCCCTTATGGGAAAGGATCTTCGGGGTATGGCCTTGCCGAGGCAGGGACGACGGGCTATTCGCCTTGTTGAAGGGCGACCGGCCGGTCGCCCCTGCTGAGGGGAATGCGGGAGACCAGGCGCCCGTCACCGGTGGACGGATGATCATTTCATGTACGGCCGGTGATCACCGGATGTCGAGGACTATGGCATAAAGGGGTTACGACTGGATTCTCCGGTGAACCGCCTCCAGCGCCTTTTTGATGTGTTGAAAGCCGCCGTCCGCCTTGATGGTCTCCAGGGCCAGGGCATTGAGGCCGTCCGGGGTCAGGGAGTCTTGTAGGAGCGGATCGACGC
>CAYNGG010000485.1:0-3161 GCA_964396575.1 uncultured Desulfobacteraceae bacterium
CAATGGCCTCGACCGTCCACCCCCGGACTGTTTCCCCTTCTTTGACCCATTGGGAAGGCCGGTTGTCGGAGCCGTCGATGTCGTCAACCAAGGCTTTTTTGACGTCTTTTAGGATCATGACCCCGAACAAGCCGACCCCGGTGGGCGCACTCCGGACTTTAGCGGGAGGTTCCGGTTCTTCTTCATCGGCCTCCGGTCCGGTTCTGTCCGGGGAAAAGAGGTTCCGGTCCACGATGACGGCATACGCCGTCTCCGGCGGGACCGGGCGGGATGGAGGCAGGCCGTCGGGATTCACCGTCGGGGTTGCGGTCGGCGCCGCCTGGGCGATTTGAGCCGCCGGTCCGTTTTCTTCCCATACATCGACGATCTGAAGGCCGAAATAAACGCAGAGCCCCGCTAAAGCCAGATTGATCAGCCCGGTCCATCTACCCATTTCGGCTTACTCCGCCCCGTCAACGGATGGGGCCGCCGGTGCCGCCGCATATCCCTTGATGGTGAGGTTCGCCTGGACCGCTTCCGATCTGCCTCGGCGGTCGGACCGGATTTGCGCTTCGGCCACCCGGAGGAGCTTGTCATCGCTTTGAATTCCGTACAAAAACCCTTTAAGGTCGCCAATGGCGGCATGAAAGGTCAACTGGACCGGGATGCCGACGTAGGGGAGCTCCTCAGCTTTCTCCGCGCTCATCACCCGGATGGTGGCGATCTCCACCCCGCTCTCATCGGCGATCCGGGTCAGGGTATTTTGAATGGACGCCGCCGCCAGAGCCGGGGTTTCCCCTTCAAAGAGGCCGGCCTCGAGGGCCGCTAACCGCCCGCGCATCGCCTCCAGTTGGGCCGTCACCGCTTTTCGTTCGGCCACCATCTCCCGGTATTTGGCTACTTTCTCGCGCTTGGCGGCAATGGCTCCTTCGGTTCCAAAGAAAACGGTCATCTCGGGGTAAAACCGATAGACGGCCCCGGCCAGGAGGAGAATGGCCCCGCCGATCAGGATGATCTTCCGCTCGCGGGTCATCCGGCGTCCTCTCCCCGGCTCACCAGATCCAGGCCGACCCGGAACCGGTCCTTGCCGTCCCTTCCCCTGGTGATGGCCGAAAGAAACTCGGCGTTTTGAAAGATCGGCGAGGCCTCGAGCAGCCCGATGAGCTCTGAGGCGGCCGCCGCGTAACCGTCCATTTCGACTCTCCCGTCGGAGACCGAGATCTGATGGACCCAGGCGGTCTCCGGAATGATGTCGGTCAGCTCCCGAAGGACGTCGATGGCCGGTGGCACCCCGTCCCGGACCTGGCCCAGAAACCGGATCCGGTCCCGGACGGCGTCATACCGGTCCCGCTCGGCTTCGAGGTCCATCAGCGTCGCGGTCAAGGTCCGAAGCTCGCCATCAAGCGATTCAGCGACTATCCGCTGCCGCCAGACCTGGCTCCCGGCCCACCCCATGCCGGCGAGGCAGGTGAGCAAAACCAGGAAAATCATCAGGTAATATCCAACCCGGCTCGGCCGGCGCCGGAGCTCCAAGGGTAGTAAGCTGATCTTAAAGGGGGTCCGCCAGAGCCCCTTGAGGCCGGCCCCGAAGGCCCCCAAAAGGGCCGGATCATCGACGCCCGCTTCCCCGAGATCCAAATCCGCCAGATCCGGCGTCGATTGCCCATCAAGCAGGGACGTCGGATCGGCCCCATCCCCGCCGCCATAGCTTATGGCGTTGGCCACCGCCGTGGTCCGGGGCTCGATGGACAGAAAAGGCGTCGGGAGGGATTCTCCGAGCTCGATATATCGCTGAATCGACTCCCGCCTGGCTACCACCAGCAGAAGATCGAGGGTCCCGGCTTCCCGGTCCTCGGCCTGGAGATGGTAGTCGAAATAGACGCTGTCCGAGGCCAGCGGGACATATTTTTCCATCTCGTATTCGAGGGTGGAACGGAGATCCTCCCTGGCGGCGGCGGGGAGAGTGACCCGCCGGCGGATGGCCGTCTCCGCCGGAACCGCCAGGTAAATTTCCGGTGTCCGAACCCGGTGGACCGCCTGGAAATCGACAATCCGGTCCCGGACCATTTCCCGCCATTCCCGCTGGGACCGCCACCCCTCAATGGGATAACGAGACCAAGCGGCCACCCTGACCGATCGGAGACCGCCCCGGAGATGGGCGAGGACGAGGTCCCCGTCGCTTACCTCGATCCCCAGACTCTCCCGAGCCATCAGGAGGTCGAGCCCGGGGCGGGACTCAGGTTGTCAATCCACCGGATGATCCGGTAGCCCCTTTCGGACCGGCGATCCATCTCCACGGTCGCCGAAACCGCGTGACGGGTCCGGCTGCCGTCGATCGCCCCCACCGAGCGGACTGTATAATAAGGTCCGGACTGAAAGGTGAGATAGGGTCGGATGGCGTCAGCGGTCTCCGGGGGGACCGCCATGACCAGATCGGCCGGGGATCGGAAGTCCCCAGTCCGGCGGTATTCGGCCACGGCGGCAACCGTGTCTTGGGTCATGCCGGGAAGGGCTCGGAGCACGGCGGGGGGAGCGGCGTTGATGTTGATCCGCCCGCGTTGGCCGCCGCCTCCCCTGGCTGTTACCGGAAAGACCGTCACCATCTCCGCCAAACCGCCGTAGAAGAGCTCCCGGGTGATCCCCTTGACCCGGAGCAGCTCCTGGACACTGGTAAAGGGACCGTCCTTGCAGGGATAGGGCTCCGGGAGGGATTGGTAGTAATCGTCTTCGGCCCCGTTGAGCCGGTGGAGGTCGTCGGCATCCCGCCAGTCGCCGATGGCGTCCACGATGCCATTGACGGCGGTTTCATCGAGGTTAAACGGCGAGAGCATCAACTGGAGCAAGGGCGGGTCGGCCGAATTAAGGTTGATCTTCCCGCTTTCATTGTCGATCCAGACGGTGGCCGAGCCGGCGCCGAGCTCGACCGACGGGATCGGCGCATTGACCCGCCAGCGGAGGTCTTCGGCCCCAGTCGGCTCGGGTCGCCCTCGTCTTCCATCCCGATCCGTTGTCGTCAGCCCGTGAATCGCCAGGTGAATGCCGGCCTCGGCAAGATAGGCGGCCTGGGTCGCCTCCTTGAAATTCCGGGTGATGTTCACCTCGGTCCGCATGGCATGACAGAACTCGCCGACAATGACCGACAGGAGGGTCAGAACCCAGAGGACCAGAAAAAGCGCGATGCC
>CAYNGG010000486.1:0-3157 GCA_964396575.1 uncultured Desulfobacteraceae bacterium
GCTTCGCCGACAGATTTACAGTCTGTTCCCTTTGGCCGCTCGGGAACCCCACCATATTACGCCGCTGGAGCCAGCGAAGGGACTCGAACCCCCGACCTACTGATTACAAATCAGTAGCTCTACCAACTGAGCTACGCTGGCCCAACCCCGATGTCAAATTTTCAATCATTCCATGACGGCCCGCCGTCATAGAATTCTGCTTTCTACCCAAACTCCCGGTGAATTGCAAACCCGGTTATTGCTGATTAGCGGCGATTATTTGAAAATAGCCGGCCATTACCCTTTATTTCCTTATCAAAGGGCGATATTTCGCTATTTTTCAAATTTGGATAGCTCGCCCCCCGGTTTCACCCTTTTCTACCCCAAAATAAGCGATTCCCCCCATTGTCAGCGGGCCACCAACCATGAGACAAGCACTAATCGGCGGGTGTCATGCCGCGCCCGCCGCTTCGCCGGCCCGATTCAGGATTCGGCCCGGCCCAATTCCGAAAGCCGGAATGACGATAAAAGCTTGACAGGCGCCGAGTCCTTTTTGTAATGGCAAGATGTATGCCCGACGGCATGCGTTGGGCGCCTGAAGCATGGCCTGGCTCGAAGAGAGTGCGAGGACCTCATGCCGAGTCCAATCCTCCCGCTGCACTATTTTGTCAATTTTTTCAGGAGTTGAAGATGAGATCCGGAACGACCACGCTGTTCATTGTTTTGTTCTTTATATCCGGCTGTGCCCACAGCCTTCAAGATGCCGCCAATCCCACCCCGGCCGATATCGACGCCGCCCCGTCGATGCCTTCGACCGAGCCCGCCGAACCCCTTATGGCCGAAATCAACCCGGCCACCGATCTGATCATCAGCCACTTCCCCCCCCTGCCGGCTTATACCCCGCCGCCTTTGGACGACGGCATACCGATGGCGGTGCCGCCCGTTATCGAGGATGCTGACGATCCGATGGATGACACCGAGATCGCGGCCAACGCCCCCGACCCCGAGCCACCGGCCAACACCCAGACCGCCATTGATGAGGCGTTAGAGCATTGTCGGATCTCCCAGGATCTCTGGCAGCAGGGGGAGCTGGAAAACGCGCTGGAGGCCCTGGATACGGCTTACGCCCTCATCCTTCAGGTGGACACCGAGAACCAGCCCAAGCTCATGCAGCAGATCGATGATCTGCGTTTCATGATCTCCAAACGGATTCTCGAAATCTACGCTTCCCGGAATATCGTGGTCAACGGCCAGCACAACGCCATCCCCATTGTCATGAATCAGTATGTCCGGAAAGAGATCAAGCTACTGACCGAAAGCAACCGGAGCTTTTTCATCGAGGCGTACAAGCGTTCCGGGAGATACCGCCCGATGATCGAAGCCGCGCTGGTCGAGGCGGGACTCCCCAAATCCCTTTCCTGGCTGCCCCTCATCGAAAGCGGCTACCGATGCAACGCCCTCTCCCATGCCCGAGCCCTGGGGCTGTGGCAGTTCATCCCTTCCACCGGCTACAAATTCGGCCTCAAACGAAACCGGTACATCGACGAGCGCCTCGACCCGGTCAAGTCAACCGAGGCCGCCATCGCCTATCTCAAGGAGCTCCACAAAATCTTCGGAGACTGGGCCACCGTCCTGGCGGCTTACAATTGTGGAGAGGGCCGGGTCCTTCAGGTCATCCGGAATCAGAACATCAATTACCTTGACAACTTCTGGGACCTCTACGAACGGCTCCCCCGGGAAACCGCCCGATACGTCCCCCGTTTTCTGGCAACGCTTCACATTGTCGAAAACCTGGATAAATTCGGCCTTGCCGGGATTTCGCCCCACCCCCCATCGAGCTACGAAACCGTCACCATCTCCCGGCAGGTTCATCTAAAAGCGATCGCCCAAGCCGTCGATATCCCCCTGGAAACTCTCAAAGCGCTCAACCCCGAGCTCCGTTACGGTATCGTCCCTCCGGCCGCGGATTACGCGCTTCGGGTGCTACCGGACATGGGAAAGACCGTCTTAGCCCGCATCGACGCTTTGCCGACCTCCACATCCCCCCAGGCCGCCTCCTATGTCTATCACCGGGTCCGCGGAGGGGATACCCTTTCCACCATTGCCCGGAAATACGGCACCAGCGTCTCAAAGATCACCAAAGCCAACCGCATCTCCGAGCGGACGATTATCGTGCCCGGCCAGCGGCTGAGGATCCCCTGCCGAAACTGCAACACCCGAACGGCCACCTCCCGGCCTGCCCGGTCTTCATCGACTATCGTCAAGCATCGGGTCCATAGCGGCGATTCCCTGTGGATTATCGCTCGCAAGTATGATACGTCCACCAAGGCGATCCAGCGCGCCAACGGCATGAAGGGAACCCGGATCGCCATCGGTCAGGTGCTGAAAATCCCGACCACCAGGGCTGACCGCTCCGGGAGCTACCGCACCTACCAGGTCAAACGCGGCGATATCCCCTTCGAGATCGCCCGGCGGTACAACATGCCGCTCCAGCGATTCCTGAAGGTCAACCGACTGACCGAAAGCAGCAAAATCTATCCGGGCCAGAAGCTCTATGTCGAATAGCGCACTCCCCCGCCCCCGTAGCTCAGTGGATAGAGCAATGGATTCCTAATCCATGTGCCGCAAGTTCGATTCTTGCCGGGGGCACCAATCACTGACGGGCCGGCTTCCATGGCGCCGGCCCGTTTTCCATTGTCCATCCAGAAATCGCAAAATTTGGTCGAAATAAAGCCGCCCGAAAGCCTTTGTCGCGGGCATATCATGAATGGGCACTTTCCATGCGCCGGAGAACGGATTCCCTCCTTGGCGTCCCGCTCCGTCGCCGCCGGCCATGTCCTCCGCCGATCCCGGACAGACTTCACGGCCGGGCATCGCCCGGCACGGAAACCGGGGCGGCGCTAACCCCTTCCAGATAGTCGTCCAGAACCCGGCCGGCGATGGCGGCGCCCCCGTAAAGGGCATTAAAGAACAGGTGAGTGCCGAGATGCCAGAGGTCCCGGTTGGACATGAGGCTCCGGTAATGGTCCGCCCGATCAAGCCCCGGAAACAGGCCAAAAACCCAACGCCGGGGCAGCTCGGCGATCATCAGGCCGGCCATTTCCCGGATCAGGCAGGCATCCAAATCAAATTCGGGGTCCAGCGCCCGCAGGACGCCGTCCAAGGTGAAAAAGGCCTT
>CAYNGG010000487.1:0-3146 GCA_964396575.1 uncultured Desulfobacteraceae bacterium
CTCAGTCCTCAGTTATGGGTGAGCACGAGTAACAATCCAAAATCTAAAATCATCAATCTAAAATCATAAATCACCATTTTAGGGAGCAGACAATGGCAGGATTTGACCCGGAAAAGGACAAGGTACTCGAGAAGTGGACCTGTGAGGACACCGGCCTGGTGATCTCCGTCAACCGTTACGGCGATGGCGATCCCAAGGTTCAGATCGGCCCCCGCCTCTTCACCCGGAAGGACGGCACCGAAAGCCAGCGGCGGGCGGGCCGCATGTCCATGGAGGACCTCCTCTGGTTGCACGAGATCATCGACGAGATCAAGGAATTCATGGAGGGGGCGGTTTCGCCCCAGTAGCCCGAGGATGCTTAGATAGTCATGCGAGACGACCAGGCCATCATCCGTCCGATCAAGGGCAAAAAGGCCCCTGATGTCGGGCCCGTCGCCGTTCTGGTGAGCGCCCCGTCGGACCTCCACCGGCTCCGCCGGCGGATGGGCTTTCCCAGTGACGGCCACACGAATTTGATGATCAGCCAGGTCTTCCCCCGAAGCCGGCTCCGGCCGGGGGTCTCGGTGGCCGGGCCGATGATCGGGGCCCCTTATGCCACCCTTGTGCTGGAGGCCCTCATCTCCTGGGGCGCCAAAGAGATCCTCTACTTTGGCTCCTGCGGCGCGATCTCGCCTGATGTCCGGGTGGGGGACCTGATCATCCCCACGGGATCGGTGGTGGATGAAGGGACTTCTCCCCACTACGCCGGCCCGATTGACCTGTCCCGGCCGGACAACGGCCTTGTCGATCGGATTCGGGAGGGGCTCCGGCGGGGCGGGCGCTCCTTTCACGAAGGGCTGGTCTGGACCACCGACGCCGTTTACCGGGAGACCCGGGATCAGGTCCGGCGACATCAGGACCGGGGGGTTTTGGGGGTGGAGATGGAGATCTCGGCCATGTTCACGGTGGGCGCCTTTCGGGGAGTTCGGGTGGGCGGGCTCCTGGTGGTCTCCGACGAGCTGTCCGGGCTGACCTGGAAACCGGGATTCAAGGACGACCGCTACGCCCAAAGCCGGGAGGCGGCCGTGGGAGTGATCGACGGGATATGTCAACAACGCCAATGAATCCGGCGGGCGAGTCGCCCCCTTCGGATGCCGTCAGCCGGGCGGCAACCCTCCGCGACGCCATCAACCATCATAATTACCGGTACTACGTTTTAGACGACCCGGAGATCTCCGACGCCGAGTACGACCGGCTCATGCGGGAGCTGATCGACCTGGAGGCGGCCTGGCCTTCCCTTCGGACGGCGGATTCGCCCACTGCTCGGGTGGGGGCACCGCCCCTGACCCAGTTCGAGACCGCCCGGCACACGGTCCCCATGCAGAGCCTCGACAATGCCTTTTCCGAGGCTGAGCTCCGGGAGTTCGACGCCCGGGTCCGGCGGCGTCTCGGCATAGACGAGCCGGTGGACTATACCGCCGAGCCCAAGCTGGACGGGGTGGCCGTGGAGCTGGTTTACGACGCCGGCCGGCTGACCATGGCCACCACCCGGGGGGACGGAGTGGAAGGCGAGGTGATCACCGATAACGTCCGGACCATCCGGTCGGCCCCCCTGGTGCTTCAGAGCCGGGACGAAACCCCACCGCCGGACCGGCTGGAGGTCCGGGGCGAAGTCTTCATGAATCTGGATGCCTTCAAAGCCCTCAACGAGCGGCGGCTCGATAACAATGAATCGCCCTTTGCCAACCCCCGGAACGCGGCGGCCGGCTCCCTGCGACAGCTCGATTCGTCGGTGACGGCCGCCCGGCCCCTGGAGATTTACTTTTACGGCATCGGCGTCTGGACCGGGGCGGTGGGTCCGCCGGACTCCCACGCGGAGACCCTCGAGGCGCTCCGCCGGATGGGGCTTCGGATCAATCCGCTCATTCGGCCGAAGCTATCCATCGATGAGGTCCTGGATTGCGTCGGGTCGTTGTCGGAGAAGCGTCATCAACTCGCCTACGAGATCGACGGGGTGGTGGTCAAGGTCGATCGCCGAGACTGGCGGGAGGCCCTGGGAAGCCGTTCCCGGAGCCCACGATGGGCCATTGCCATGAAATTCGCGGCCACTCAGGAAACCACCCGCGTTCAAGCCATCGAGGTTCAGGTGGGCCGGACCGGGGCTCTGACTCCGGTGGCCCAACTGGAGCCGGTAAAGGTCGGTGGGGTGACCGTCAGCCGGGCTACGCTCCACAACGCGGACGAGATTCAGCGGAAAGACGTCCGGATCGGGGATCATGTATTGATCCAGCGGGCCGGGGACGTGATCCCCGAAGTGGTCAAGGTCATCGCCTCCCGGCGGACCGGCGAGGAGTCGCCTTTTGTCATGCCGGACCATTGCCCGGTCTGCGGGACGGCGGTGACCAAAGAGGCCGATGAGGCGGTTCTCCGTTGCCCCAACGCCGGCTGTCCGGCTCAGATGGAGGCCCGACTGCTGCATTTCGCATCCCGGCGGGCCGTCGATATCGACGGGCTCGGGGAGCGCCTGGTGGAGCAGCTCGTGGAAACCGGCCGGGTCCGGACCATCGCCGACCTCTATCGGCTCGAGCAATCGGACCTGGCGAGCCTCGAGCGGATGGGAGAGAAATCGGCGGCCAACCTGAAGGAGGCCATCGAGAGTCGGAAAGAGATCCCCCTGGCCCGGTTTCTCCACGCCCTGGGGATTCGCCATGTGGGCGAAACCGTCGCCCGGCTTCTGGCGGACCGGTATGGGTCGATCGAGGAGATCGCTGACCGGACGGCCGACGAGCTGACGGCAATCGATGGGATCGGGCCGGAGATCGCCGGCAGCGTCGAGGCCTTTTTCAGGGAGCCGGAAAACCGCCGCCTCATCGAAGACCTCCGGGCGGCCGGGGTCCGGATCATTGGTCCCGAATCAGCGGCGGGGAAGACGGAAACGGGCCTTGCCGGAAAGACGCTGGTCCTCACCGGGGCAATGACATCCATGACCCGGGCCGAGGCCAAGGCAAAAATCGAAGCGGCCGGCGGCCGGGTCACCGGCTCGGTGAGCCGGAAAACCGACTATCTGGTGGTCGGAGACGCCCCCGGAAGCAAGCTGAGCAAAGCGAAGGAGATGGGGGTGACGGTCATCGACGAGGAAACCCTGATTCGAGTTCTGAGCGATGAGT
>CAYNGG010000488.1:0-3142 GCA_964396575.1 uncultured Desulfobacteraceae bacterium
GAGGACCGCGAAAACCGTCGAAAGGACAGGTAGCATCCCAGCCATGCCACTCCCATGCACCCCGCGACCATGGCCGCCGAGGTCTCCATCGAAAAAAAGTGAAGCTCCAATAGGCCGGGTGCCACCGTCTGGGCGACCCGCTCCGAGAGAAACCGGAACGCCTGGTGAAGGGCGACAAGCCCGAGTCCGCCCCCGGCGGCCCCCCCGATGAGGGCCTGGACGTAAAAGGGACCCCGGATAAACCCCTCGGTTGCCCCCACCAGCCGCATGATCTCGATTTCCTCCCGCCGGGCGTATAGGATCAGCCGGACCGTCGTAGCCACGAAAAAGACCGCGGCTCCGGTAAACAGAGCGGCCATGGCCCCCCCGACCAACCGAAAGATCCGGTGGACCCGGAAGAAGGTCTCCAGCCATTTCCGGCCATAAGCTACCTCCGCCACCCCCGTCACCGCCGCGATCCGGCCGGCCAGGCGCGGGAGGGTTCCATCGTCGGCAAACGGGCGGTCAGCCCGGACTTCGAAGGCGTCGGGGAGCGGGTTCTCGGTCAGGTCGTCCAGCAGCCCCGCCCGTTCCCCGAGCTGTTCCCGGAGGCGGTCCAGCCCCGCCTCTCGAGGGATGAACCGGACCTCGGCGGCCGACGGCAGCCCCCGGAGGGTCTCGCCGATGGCCTCGGCCCGCTGTCGGGACACCCCGTCGTCAAGGTAAACAATGATCCGGATGCCCTCGGACCAGGCGGCGAGGGTGGCCGAAGCGTTCATGAAAAACAGGAAAAAGGCGCCCAGGATCACCGTCGATAGCCCGAGGGTGACGAAGGTCAGAAGGTTCAGGTACCGGTGAGCCCAGAGATCCCGGAGCCCCCGTCCGATGACCCGGATCATGCCGGCAGGCGGGGGATGACCGTTGTCGTCTCCACCCGGCCGTCATTCAGGATGATCACCCGGCCCCCGGTTTTTCGGATGAGGGCGGTATCATGGGTGGCCACCATCACGGTGGCCCCCCGGGCGTTCAGGGCCTGGAGAAGGTCGAAGATGATCCCCGCCGACTCCGCGTCAAGGCTGCCGGTGGGCTCGTCGGCCAGGATGATCTCGGGGTCGGTGGCAATGGCCCGGGCCACCGCCACCCGCTGCTGCTCGCCCCCGGACAGGCTCGGGGGAAAAGCCCGTCCCTTGTCCTCCATCCCAACGGTCCGCAAAAGACCGGCCACTTTTTTCCGGACCCATCGCCCCCGGCCTCCGGCCGCCTCAACCACTAAGGCCACGTTATTGAAAACCGTTTTGGAGGGGATGAGCTTATAGTCCTGAAAGATGATTCCGAGCTTCCGCCGGAGGTGGGGAATCCGGCGCCGGGACAGCCGCGACAGGTTCATTCCGTCCACGAGGATCTGACCGTCGGAGACCGGCTCGGCCAGGTAGAGGAGCTTGAGCAGGGTGGTCTTGCCGGCGCCCGACGGGCCGGTGATAAAGAGCAGCTCCCGGCGGGCCACCTCGAAGCTCACGTCGGACAGAGCCCCCTTTGCCCCGTAACGCTTGTGGACGCCGAAAAGCGAGATAATCGCCCTCCCGTCGTCGTCCGGCATCAGCCGATGATTTCCAGACCCATGGCCCGGAAGAGCGAGGCCTTGGAGATCATGAAGTCGTAAAGCGCCCGGTAGTAGCCAGACATGGTGCGGGTGAGCAGGGTCTGGGCATCGAGGACGTCGGTGGATGTGGCCACCTGCTCCTTGTAGCGCTCCGTGCTGATCCGGAAGCTCTCACGGGCCTGGGCCACCGCCTGTTTGGCCGTGATGATGTTTTTCTCTGATTCCTTTGTTCTCAGATAAGCCGACTTCACCTCCAGTTGGACCTGATCGCTGGTCGCTTCCTGGTTGTATTGGGCTTGAGCCATGCGGCTGCGCTTCTCCCGAACGTTGTGCCCGGTCCGGCCCCATTCCCAGAGGGTCCAGGATGCCACCGCGGTGACGTCCCACCGATGGGGATTCGAGATCCCCGGTCCGCCATCAACGTCCCAGTCATCCCCCCGCTGATAGTAGTTGCCCGCCAGATCGACACTGGGGAAGTAATCGGTTTGCCCCAGGCGGATCTCCTTTTCGGCGATTTCCACATTCAGCCGAGCGATTTTCAGCTCAAGCCGGTTCTCCTCGGCGGTTCGGAAGCAGAAGTCCAGGCTCCGGTCAAAAGAGACGACCTGGATGGTATCATCAAGGGTAAAAGGCGTGCTCAGCGGCCGGCGCAGGAGCAGGTTGAGCCGCGACCGGGCGATTTCCAGGTCGTTATCCGCCGACACCAGCTCCTGTTGAGCATTGGCCAGCTCGACTTCGGCCTTCAAAACCTCGTTTAAGGGGGTCATCCCGGCCTCGTGGAAGTGGCGGGCCACGTCCCGGTGGGCCGTCAGTTGCCGGACGGACTGCTCGGACACCGCCTTGAGCTTCTTAGCCTTCAGGATGGTATAAAAGACCGTTTTGGCGTCCAGAATCACCTCCTGTCGGGCGATCTGGGTCTCGATCCGGGCGGCATCAAGGCCAAGCTGGGCGATCCGGTAGCGGTTCAGGTTCGAAAAGCCGGTGAAAAGGGGCTGACTGACCGTGCCCACGAAGGTGTATTCGTCCTCCGGGGCCGTGATCCCGCCGGCCTCGCTTCGGGTCGCCTCGTCGTTTCGGCGGTATTGATAGCTCGCGCTCAGGGATGGCAAAAACCGGGTCCGCTCCGCCGCCTGGACGGACCGGGCCGCGGTAGTCCCCTCACGGGCGGCCTTGATGTTGAGGTTGGCGGCAATGGCCGCCTCAATGGCTCCTCGGAGAGTGATCTGCTCCTGAGCCGCCGCCGCGGAGGGGGCGACGACCGATGCCAGGATGAGCAGAAATCCGATCCGGACACGCCATGGGCGAGTGATGCTGCTTCCATTGTGAGGTCGCATGGGGGTCTTCACGTTCGCTCCTTCGGGTTTGGGATTGACCCGCGCGGGGCTCGTTGATATGGTGACGGTACGAGCGGTCGGGAGTGCCGTATCCGGTTTTCCCTGCTCCAAGCCTCCGCTGAAATTCCCATCAAAAGGCTTCTTCCGTTTTCAGTGGAGGCTTTTTTATCGCATTTGCGGCTTTGAATCAACCGTTTGTTTGTTGGCGGACTGAGTTTTGAGGACTGAG
>CAYNGG010000489.1:0-3141 GCA_964396575.1 uncultured Desulfobacteraceae bacterium
GGGTCGTTCAGCCCCATCCTTTCCCGGAGGGCCGAGACCGCCTCCTTGCTGGCATAATCTCCCAGAGCGGCGGTGGCCGGGTCCCCCGGCAGAACCCGGACGACTCCGAAGACGAGAGTGAGGACCACAAAGAGGATGGGGATGCTCTGGAGAATCCGCCGGACCGCGTAAACCAGCATCGCCCTACCCGCCCCCGGCGGAGGCCGATAGCACCCGGCGGACGGTTTCGGCCAGCTCCCGGCGGTCCACCGGCTTGCCGAGGACCCCGGCGATGCCGGGGGCCGGGTTACTGTCCGGGGCGATGCGATCCTGGAGGCCGGTGATGGCCAGGATCGGGATGTCGTCCCGAATTCGCAGGAGCCGGTCGGCCAGGACATCGCCGGTCATCTCGGGCATGGCCAGATCGGTAATCACCAGGTCGAAGTCGTCTGGGTCGGCCCCGAAGCAGGCCAGGGCTTCGAGGGGATGGGTCTGGACCGTTACCCGGTAGCCGAGGCTCTCGAGCATCCGCCGGGCCACGCCGGCCACATCGGGTTCGTCATCGACCACCAGGAGGTGCTCTCCCCCGGATGACCAGTCGGCGACCGGCTCCCGGACCTCTTCCCGCGCCGGCGGTGATTCGGGCTCGGCTGCCGGAAAGAGGAGCGTGAAGGTGGACCCCTTGCCCGGCGTGCTGTCAACGGTGATGGCCCCGCCGCACCCCTGGATGATCCCATGGACCACGGACAGGCCCATCCCGGTGCCTTCTCCCACCGGCCGGGTGGTAAAATAGGGGTCAAAAATCCGGTCCCGAACCCCGGAATCCATGCCGCGGCCGGTGTCTTCCACCGTCAGTTGGACGTACCGGCCGGGGGACAGCCCGCTGGGATCGCCGGAGGCATTGATTCGGGTCTCGTCAAGGGAGACGGTCAGGGTCCCGCAATCACCGTTCATGGCCTTGGCCGCGTTGATGCAGAGGTTGACCATCACCTGGTGGACCTGGCTCGGATCGGCATGGACCGGGCTTACGGTCGCGTCGAGCTGTTTGCGGATCTCCACCGAGGAGGGGATGCTGGACCGGAGCAGGATTAAGGCGTCGTCGATGATGGGCCCCAGGGAAACGACCCCGGGCTTCCGGTCGGTCCGCCGGCTGAACTCCAAAAGGCGCCGGACCATGTCCCGGGCCCGGATCGTCGCCGACCGGATCTGGGACAGCCCTTTATGAATGTTCGGTTCCGTGCCGGCCTGGATCTCCATCAGGTCGGCGTTGCCCAGGATGATGCTCAGCATATTGTTGAAATCGTGAGCGATCCCCCCGGCCAGGGTCCCGACGGCCTCGATCCGGGCGGTGTGGTGAAGGCGGGCTTCCAGGAGGCGTTTTTCCTCCTCGGCCCGCCGCTGAGCAGTGATGTCGTTGCCGATGCAGAGAATCCCCTCGGGCTCCCCTTGGGGGTTCTGGATCACCCGGTTGGTCCATGAGATCCAGACCCGGCTGCCGTCCTTCCGGACATTTTCGCCCACATAAGATCGGTGAGCGTCCGGGTCATTCAAGACCGACCGGCCGAACCCGCAAGAGTAGCGCCGGTCGTCCTCACCCGGCGAGAGGATGGTTCCCACCGAAGAACGGCCCAAAAGCTCATCGGCGGTGTAACCGAAGAACTGGAGGGCGAAGTCGTTGGCAAAGGTGATCCGTCCGTCGATGTCCGACTTGATGATGATGCTGTTGGCGCTTTCCACCAGCTCCCGGTACTTGAGCTCGCTGCGCCTGAGCGCCGCGGTCCGCTCGGCCACCATGGCTTCGAGGTTGTCCCGGTGCGCCCGGAGCTCCTCTTCCATCCGGCGCCGGTCGGTGATGTCGATGATGAGGACCAGGGCGCCGGTGAGGTCCCCGGCCGCGTTCCGGATGGGGGTGGCGATGTGGTCGATGTAAATCTTGTTGCCGGCGCTGTCCACCCGTTCGTGTTCCGACCGGCCGGAGGGCTGGCCTTCGTAAACCAGCTTGGCGGGACAGACGGGGCAGACGTGGTCCAGTCCGGCCGCGGCGTGATAGCAGAAGTCGCCCCGGGCCTTGGCCCCGTAAATCTGGCGGGCCCGGCGGTTGAAGGCCACCACCCGGTAGTTGAGGTCCAGCTCCCACAGGGCGATGTCCATCACGTCGATGAGATCGTTAAGGAGCGTGCCGAGGCGAATCCCTTCGCTGGAATCGCCGTCGTCACGCTCCGGTATTACCGGTAGTTGATCCGCCATTATTGTCGCCTAAGTCGTTTTCCGGTGCCGGCTCAGTGAGCCAGCAGGCGGGTCTTTTCAGTGATCTGGGCCGAATAGGTGGACCAGCTATATTCCATCGGATGCCCCAAATCGACGTAGGTTTTCATGGGAAAGACGTACTTGAGCCGGATCATCGGGACCACGGCCACGTCCTCGAGAAGCGCGACCTGAGCCTGTTTCCAGAGGCGGGCCTGGCGGCCGGCGTCGAGCTCCCACCGGGCCGACTCGATCAGATCATCGACCGTATCGACCTTCCCGTCCCCGTCGGCGTCCACCGTCCCGTAGTGGGAAAAGTTGGTGTCCGGCTTCTTTCCGGTGACCACCGTCGAGTCGGAGTGGAAGAACCGGGTGAGAAAGACGTCGGTGTTGGGCCGCCAGCAGGCATAGTAAACCAGCGGGCTGGCATCGTCGCGGATGAGGCTGTGAAACGAGGAATGGTCCACCACCTTGAGCTTCATGTCGATCCCGGCCTTTTTGAGCTGGGCCTGGATGCCGACCATGGGCTTTCGGTAGGATGTGGCCAGCTCGCTGATGACCGCCTCGAATTGGATGCCGTCGGGGTGTCCGGCGGCGGCCAGAAGGGCCTTGGCTTTCTCGACATCCCCGTCAAAGACCACGCCGGCCGCGTCGGCTTCTTCCCGGGTCAGGGCGCCAAAGGCCGGAGGGGCCATGGCCGAGGAATAAACCGGGACGGCGAGGCTTTCGCCCATGAAGGCGGCGATCCGGCTCCGGGAGATGGCATAGGAGAGCGCCTTCCGGACCCGGATGTCGTCAAAGGGCGGCTTCGTCATGTTGATGTGGAGCATCTGGACCTCACAGGGGCCGAAGGCCGGGGTCTTGACGTCCGGGAAGGTGGCGACCTTCTCGGAGGATTTTAGATTTATGATTTATGAT
>CAYNGG010000490.1:0-3139 GCA_964396575.1 uncultured Desulfobacteraceae bacterium
TTTTATCACCGCCTCCGCTCATCGAGGACTTCGACGATGTGGCGGACGTCCATCCGGCCGCCGCGCTTGACGGCCCCGCCCCGGAGCTGCATGACGCAGCCGGGGCATTCGGTGACGATGGTTTTGGCCCCGGTCTTTTCGAAGTCGTCGAGCTTCCGGGCGAGGATCTCGGCGGAGATGTGGGGGAACTTGCTCGAATAGGTCCCGCCGAAGCCGCAGCAGGTCTGCTCCTCGTCGGCCGGCACAAAGGGGAGGCCGGCCCGGCGGATCATGTCCTTGGCCTGGTCGGCCATCTTGACCCCCCGGCAGAGGTGGCAGGGGGCGTGGAAGGTGACCGATCCGGCGGCGTCGTCGGGCGGGAGAAAGGCTGATTCGGTCACTCCGAGGACGTCGTGGAGGTAGGCGGAAAAGGGCATCACCTTCTCCGAAAAGGCCGCGGCTTTCGATGCCGCGCCGGGGACATCGGCCAGGAGGCGGGGGTAGGCGTTTTTCAGGTGAGCCGCGCAGGAGGCGCAGAGGGTGATGATCTGGTCGTAGCGGTCCGGGTTGATGGCCGAAAGGTTCTGGCGGGCCACGTCCCGAGCGGCGGCGGCTTCGCCCATCATGGCCACGGGCAGGCCGCAGCAGGACTGAGCGTCGGGAAACTCGACCGCGGCCCCGGCGTCGGCCAGGATGGAGACGGCCGCTTCGAGGTGCTCGGGGTAAACGAAATCCTGGACGCATCCGGCAAAGAGGGCCACCCGGCTTTTGGGCGCGGTCACCGTCGGGGCGATCTCCGGCCACCGGTCCCGGAAAGGCCGCTCGGCAATGGCCGGCAGAGCCCGGAAGCCGTGGTCCTTGTCGAGAAAGTGGGGGAGATGGCGGATGTAAGGGGTGCCCTCGGTGACGGGTCCCTGGAGCTTTTCGGCGGTCCGGAGGGCCGAGTGGAAAAGGCGGCGGTGGCGAAGGGCGATCCCCAGGAGCCGTTCGGTGACCGGATGGCCGTCTTCGTCCTGAATCCGGGCGTGGACCGCCTTGATGATCCGGGGCAGGTCGATCCCGGCGGCGCAGACCGCCTTGCAGGCTTCGCAGTTGATGCAGTTCTGGACGATGTTTTTAGCCTTGTCCCGGCCGTGGAAAAAGTAGGTGAGGATCAGCCCGATGGCCCCGATGTAGATGTGGCCGTACTGATGGCCGCCAAGCATCCGGTAAACCGGGCAGACGTTGGCGCAGGCCCCGCAGCGGACGCAGCGGAGGACCTCGGAGAAAACCGGATCTTTGGCTAAAGCCCGCCGGCCGTTATCCAAAAAGATCACGTGGGAGATCTTTCGTCCGCCTTCGGCCGCCGCGCATTCGGGAGTCCCGGTGATCCAGGTGACATACGAGGTGATGATCTGGCCGGTGGCGTTCCGGGGTAATGCCCGGAGCACCCGGAGGGCGTCGTGGAGGGTGGGGGTGAGCTTTTCGATGCCCACCAGGGCCACGTGAACCCGGGGGAGGGTGGTCACCAGCCGGGCGTTGCCCTCGTTGGTGATGATCCCGAGAGTCCCGGTCTCGGCGATGGCGAAGTTGGCCCCGGTGATCCCCATGTCCGCTTCGACGTAGCGCTGGCGCAGCTCCCGGCGGGCCACCTTCACCAGCCGCTCGATGTCGGGTTCCTGGGCCTCGCCGGTGACCTCGGTGAAGAGGTCGGCCACCTGGTGCCGGGAGAGGTGGATGGCCGGCATCACCATGTGGGTGGGGCCTTCGTTCCGGAGCTGGATGATCCACTCCCCGAGGTCGGTCTCGGTCACCGTCAGGCCGGCGGCTTCGAGGTGGTGGTTGAGAAGGGTCTCCTCGGCGGTCATCGACTTGGACTTGACGATCTTCTGAACCTGGTTGTCCTCGGCGATCTTGGCGATGAGGGCGTTGGCGTCGTCGGCGGTCTCGGCTAAGTGGACATGGATTCCGGCCGCTTCGGCCTGGTCCTTGAATGCCTCGTAGAGCCCGTCGAGATTCTTTAAGGAGCTGTCCTTGGCTTCGGCGATCTCCCGGACGAGGGCGTCGATGTCGATCCCGGCAAAGGCGTTGGCCCGGCCGGTCCGGTAGGCCACGGCGAAGTTGTCGAGGGTCTGTCGGAGAAAGGCGTTGTTGAGGGCCCCGTCGGCCGCCTTTCGGTATTGGCGCAGGGTCTTGGCGTGCTGCATGATCAATCCTCCCAGAGCAGGATGTGGAGCGCCAGGGGGCCGTGGACCCCCAGGGCGAGGACCCGCTCGATATCGGCGGTCCGGCTGGCGCCGGTGATAAACGCGGTGTAGTCCGGCGGCGAGCCCATCCGGCCGGCCAGGTCGGCTTCGAGGTCGTAGGCGGTCTCCCGGAGCCGGGACAGGGGCAAAAGAGCGATGTGGACCTCGCTGATCATGGTGGCCAGCCGGACCGCTTCGGAAGACGAGCCGATCATCAGGGTCCCGGTATCGGCGATGGCCCCGTCGGCGACGGTGACGCCCACGTCGATGCCGGCCAGATGAGCCCGGAGGTCGTCGTCCGCCAGAACGATCCCCCGCTCATCGCAGAGGGCCTTGAGCCGGTCCCGGTCGGCCGGGTCGAGGCCGGGGGCGGCCATGACCTTGGCCTGTTTGGTCTCGCAGAGGTCCCCGGCCTTCGGGGACAGGGGCGCGTCACAGCCGGAAACCAGAAGCTGACAGGCTTCTTTTTCCTCGCAGAGGTCCACGGCGTATTGGAAGGCGGCCTCGGCGGAGTCCACCTCGGCCACGATGGCCGACACCCGCTCGGCATTTTCCCGAAAGGCGGCGACGGTTGCGTCCGTCTGAGTCATAAGCGTTTCTCCTTTCTACATAGCCGGGCCGATCATTGCCCGAAGAACAAGGCGGGCAGCCAGGTGATTACCGGCGGGAAGAGGACCATGATCCCCAGCCCGACAATCTGGAGAAGGACAAAGGGCCAGATGCCCCGGTAGATGTGCATCATGGTGTACCCCTTGGGCGCCACGCCGGCAAAGTAGAAAAGCGCGTAGCCGAAAGGCGGGGTGACAAAGGATGTCTGGAGATTAACGCACATCAGGATCGAAAACCACAGGGGGTTGAAGTCCAGCTCCATGGCGATGGGCATGAAGATGGGGACGGTGATGAGGAGAATGGCGGCCCAGTCGATGAACATCCCC
>CAYNGG010000491.1:0-3134 GCA_964396575.1 uncultured Desulfobacteraceae bacterium
CCAGAAGCTCGAAAACGACCTGTCCATTTCGCTCGTGGCCGTCGATGCCTGATCCACGATTCTTCATTGACAAACCGGTGCATAGCCGATAAGTTGAAAAAGTGTGTTCGAGGTGCCGAACGGCTTAATGGGGAATCCCGTGAAAATCGGGAGTGGTCCCGCCGCTGTGATCGGGGACGAACGCCGCAAAGAGCCACTGTTTCTAAAATGAAAGGAACGGGAAGGCGCGGCCATTAGGATGATCCGAGAGCCAGAAGACCTGCCTTGAACGGAATCGCCACACTCCTCGGGAAATGGGAGTGATGCGCTAAGGGTCAAGAAAGCAGGGTGCAGCCCTTCAAGCCATTGGTTTGAAGGGCTTTTTTTATGGGCCAAACCATCATTATGACATTTGTATCCAATCGAAATCATTTGATAATTAAGCTTGCTGGCCGGTTTCTTATCGCCATTTTTTTCTGGGGACTGATAGGGGGACCGGCCACTGAGACGGCCGGCAAGGAGATCGTCGATCAGGCCGGCAGGCGGATCGCGGTCCCCGACGATCCCCGGCGGGTGGTCGCTCTGGCTCCGAGCATCACCGAGATCGTTTTCGCCCTGGGCCAGGAGGGCCGCCTTTCGGGCGTCACCCGGTTCAGCGATTACCCGGAAGCGGCGGCCCGGCTGCCCAAAGTGGGGTCCTACGTTCATCTCGATCTGGAACGAATCGCGGCCCTTGCCCCGGACCTGTGCATCGCGGTCAAGGACGGCAATCCCATCGAGGTGGTCCGGCGGCTGGAGAGTCTGGGAATTCCGGTTTTCGCGGTGGACCCCCGGAACCTGGACACCGTCTTGACGGCCATCGAGCGAATCGGCGTCCTTTTGAATGCTTCGGCCCGGGCCGAGGCCCTGACCCGGGAGATGGCCGGTCGGATCGAGCGGGTTCGGCGCCGGGCGACTGGGGCGGCTCATCGGCCCGGCGTTTTCTTCCAGATCGGCATCCAGCCCATCGTGGCGGTGGGGACCGACACTTTTATCCACGAGCTGATCGAGACCGCCGGGGGCCGGAATCTGACCGCCGGCGAGGTTCCGTATCCGCGCCTGAGCCGGGAGCAGGTCCTGGCCCTGGCCCCGGAGCTGATCATTGTCACTTCCATGGCCCGGGGCGACGTCTTTAAAAAGATGAAGGCGGAATGGGAACGGTGGCCCGACCTGCCGGCGGCGCGGGATGGCCGGATCCACCTGGTGGATTCCAATTTGTTCGACCGGCCCACGCCCCGGATGGTGACGGGGCTGGAGCTGCTGTTCGGTCTGATCCATCCGGATTTAAACCGATCGGGAGATGATTGAATGCCGCCGCTCTATCGAAAATTGACGGCTGTTTTTCTGGTTCTTTCCGCGGCCCTGATCCTGTCCGGCGTTATCGCCGTGGGAGCCGGCTCCAGCGGCCTGGGCGGGATCGGCGAAGTGCTGGTCGTCCTTACGGGCGGGAAAGCGGAAAACGCCATGCTGGCGGACATCGTCTGGCGCATCCGGCTGCCTCGGGTCCTGCTGGCGGCTTTGGTGGGATCGAGCCTTTCCCTGGGCGGACTGGTTTTCCAGGCCCTGCTCCGGAATCCGCTGGCCGAGCCTTACATCCTGGGGATTTCCGGCGGATCGGCGGTGGGCGCCATTATCGGCATCATGATGGGCTTTGCCCGGTTTCCCGGGGTGTTTTTCTGCGCCTTTGCCGGGGCCATGGCGACGCTGATCCTGGTGGTGGCCATGGCTTCGGGAGCGGACCGGCTCCAGAAAGACGCCCTGCTCCTGTCCGGGGTTATGCTCAATGCGTTCTGCTCCGCCGGGATCATGTTCCTCGTCTCCCTGACCCAGGACGCCCGGCTCCACAACATTTTGTTCTGGCTCATGGGGGACCTGTCCCTGGCCAGCCTGAAGGAGGCGGCGATTCTGGCCGCCCTGGTCCTGCCCGGTTTCCTGATCGTCTTCGGTCTGTCTCACGTCATGAACCTGTTGCTCCTGGGCCGGGAGATGGCCTCGACCATGGGGGTCAACACCACGGCCGCCACTCTGATCCTCTTGACGGTCACATCCTTTATGGTCAGCGCCACCGTCTCCTACTGCGGCCTGGTGGGGTTCGTGGGGCTGGTCATGCCCCATCTGCTGAGGCTGATCCTGGGGCCGGACCACCGGGTTCTGGTCCCGGCCTGCATCCTGGGCGGCGGGGCCTATCTCATCATCTGCGACCTCCTGGCCCGGACCCTGCCCGAACAGGGCGAAATGCCCACCGGCGTGGTGACCGCCATGATCGGGGCCCCGTTGTTCATCCTGCTTTTGAGGCGGTCCCGATCATGAGCGCCGTGGATGTCCGGAACCTCCTCTACCGCTACAACGGCAGCCCCGTTCTGGATGGGCTGAGCTTTACGGTGGAACCGGGCGAATTTTTCATCGTTATCGGCCCCAACGGCTCGGGCAAAACCACTCTCATGAGGCTGTTGGCCGGGGTGCTGTCAACCGAGACCGGAGAAATATCGGTGCTGGGCCGCTCCATCCGGGCTTACCGCCGCCGGACCCTGGCCCGTCATCTGGCTTATGTGCCTCAGCTTCCGCCGGAGCCATTGCCCTTTACGGTCCGCGAGGTGGTCCTCATGGGCCGGTCTCCCTATCTGGGCCTGCTGGGGGTGGAAAGCGATGCGGATCTGGCGATTGCCGACGGGGCCATGCGGTTTACCGGAGTGGATCGTCTGGCGGACCGCCGCCTGAGCCAGATCAGCGGTGGAGAGCAACAGCGGGTTCTCATCGCCCGGGCCGTCTGTCAGGAGCCGGACATTCTGCTTCTGGACGAGCCCACCGCTTTTCTGGACCTGGCCCACCAGATCCAGATCATGGATCTCCTGGAGCGGCTCAAAGCCGAAAGCGGCGCCACTGTGGTCATGGTCTCCCACGATCTCAACCTGGCCGCCATGTACGGGGATCGGCTCCTGCTGATGAAAACCGGCCGGGCCGCCGGCGTGGGTTCCCCTGATGATGTGCTGGATTGCGCCGCCCTGGAGGACGCTTACGGCTGCGTCCTGATGGTGGACCGAAGCCCCCTGGGGACGTTTCCCCGGGTGACTCCGGTGCCGAAGCGGCTGTTGAGTGGAGTGGATAGTGGATAGTGG
>CAYNGG010000492.1:0-3133 GCA_964396575.1 uncultured Desulfobacteraceae bacterium
ATTACCTAAGACCTATCACCTATTTTTCCGGCGTGTGATACTGACCCTTGGGATCGACTCGGGCCAGAGCGCGTTTGGCCGCGCTCCGGACGTCCAGGATGCTGTCGGTGTTCATCATCTTCACCAGCCGGGGGGCCACCATCTTGGCGGCCGGGGGGCCGAACATCCCGAGGGCGGTGACCGCCGCGGCCCGGGCCCCCCACTGGCCGTGGCCGAGAGCTCCCAATAGAGTGGGAATTTGTTTCCGGGCAGCGGGGTTTCGGGGCCATTTCGGGTCGATCCGCTTGAGGGCAGCGGTGGCTTCCGCCCGGACGTTTTTGTCCGGATCGGCCAGACAGTCCACCAGAGCGGGGATCGCCGAAGCCGCCCCCATTTCGCCCAGGGTCCCGCAGGTCGCCGCCCGGATTCGCCAGTCCTCGGATTCGAGCTTTTCCAGAAGCGGCTCCACCGAGGCGGTCATCCGGTCGCTCTCCCGCCAGCCGGGGGAGATGGTGTCCAAAGCGGTTGCCGCCGCCCGGCGGACCGCCTTCCGGTCGTCGGTGAGGGCGTTCATGAGGTCTTCGGCCGCTGGCTCGGCGACCGGACCCAGCTCCCGGAGCACGTCGGCGGCGGCGACCCGGACGGTGTCCAGGCTGTGGGACAGGGCCTTCCGGAAATGGGGGACCGCCTCGGCGGTGGCCGGGTCGGTGGGCCAGTCGGGCGCCACTCGAGCCAAGACGGCCCGAGCGGTCTTGGAGATGTTCCGGTCGCTGTCCACCAATGCCCGGATCAGGTCGGGAGCGGCGGATCGGGCCGCTTCGCTCCGGGTCCACTTGGGATCGATGGTCTTGAGCGCCTTGACGGCGGCGTCCCGGACCGTCCGGTCCCCGTCGATGAGGACCGAGACCAGATCGGGGATCGCTTTCCGGGCCGCCGGTCCGAGGCTCGTCAGGGTCTCGATGGCCGAAATCCGGGCGTCGCCGAACCCCTCCCGAATCACGCCGGTGAACCGGGCCACCGCCGCCTCGCCGAGCTCCCCGTCCGCCCAGCCCGGCTCGATTTCCGACAGGGCCGCCAGAGCGGTCGCCCGAAGCTCGGGGTCGTCGCCGTCGAGGACATCGATGAGCGCCGGGGGCGCCGCCGGTCCCATCACGGTCAGGGTTTCCATGGCCGCCCCCCGGACCGAATCCGAGTCGTCTATGAGGAGTGCCACCAGCCGGGGAGCCGCCGGCTCGGCCGCCGACCCCATCCGGCCCAGGGATTCGGCCGCCGCCGCCCGGATCGCATCGGCGGGGTCCCCCAGGAGGGCGACCAGGGCGGGGGCTGATTCGGCCGCCGGCTCGCCGATCTCGCCCAGGGCGTCCACAGCGGCCAGCCTCACCTCGATGTCCTTTTTCCGGGTGGCCTTAACAAAGCTCGGCACCGCCGCAATCGCCGCCTCGCCTTCGGCCCAGTCAATATCGATCTCCCGGAGAGCATGGGCCGAGGCCGTCCGGATCTCCTTGTCGGGATCGGCCAGGGTGGTGATCAGCGACGGAATGGCCGGCTCGGCAAAAGCCCCGTAATTGGCGACGGTTTCCAGGGCGGCCAGCCGGTCTTCCAGGGGCGCCTCGGCGGACAAAAAGATTTCAGCCAAAGATTCCACCGACTGCCGGCCGCCGGTTCCTCCGGCCAGCCGGGACACGAGGATCAGCAGCCCCGCCAGCAACACCAGGCGGAAGGCGGCCGCTAATACCCCGAAGGCCCCGCCGGCCTCGGGAAAGCTCAGCGAAATCCCGAAAGCCTGGAGCGCGTCCCCGATGTCCACGACCTTGGCGGCGCCGTCAAGCGGCCAGAGCAGCAGCAACATGAGGCTCCGGCTGTCGAGGTACCCCATGACAACGGTTAAAACGAAAATCCCGGCCAGACCGGCGGGAAAGCCCCATTTGAGGGCCGGGGGGATGATCTCGAATTGGGCCAGTTGACCGGAAATCCAGTTGAGGAGAACGGTGATGATCAGCGCGGCCGTCCAGAAGGCGAGGAGCACATCCACCAGCCGGGGCAGGGCCGTGGCGGATGTCACCGGGGAGATGGTCACCGAAAAGGCGGAAAGGAGGTCGGGGAGGTCAAGGCCCCGGAGGGCCGCGTCGGCCACCAGGAGGGCCAGGTCCGTTAATCCCGGCCCGGCATCGACCCCGTAATGGGCCGGCCCGAAAACCCCGGCGATCTCCAGGTGGAGTCGGAGAAACAGGCCGAGGCCGACGATGTAGAGGATGATCAGGGGGAGAGTCAACCGGCGGGACCGGATCAGGCAGAGGAGAGTCAACGCAAGGGTGGCGGCGACGAGAAATCCGGCGGCCCCGAGCATCGGCATCCGCCCGCCAAGCCAGCCGGCCAGGTAGCCACTCAAACCAAAAGCCGCGGCCACGTAAACCGCGGACACGACCACCGCAATCTTGACCAATCGATCCGATCCCATCTTTCCCCACTTCGCTTATGACCGCCAAAAGGCTTTCACGGCAACGGCGTCCACGCCGGACCGCGTCCATCCGTTGATCTTTACCCCAATTCCGGGGAAAAGTCAAAATGGGGTGCAGGCCTCGCGCTTCGGGATCAACCGCACGGGGAAGCGGGGTTCTCAGGGGACTAGTTGACCTTAAAATCCGACGGGGTTGGCCAGTCGATCAGGCCGGATCACGGGCATTGGGTTGCTGCTCAGCCCAGGGTACAATTTGATCCAGTGTGCTAGAAAGCGCATCTTGAGCGAGCTCCGTGTCGTGCTCCATTTGCGCTCGGAGCCAGTACCCTCTGGACAGGCCGAAAAACCGACACAGCCTCAGATCAGTATCTGCGGTAATCGGGCATCTACCGTAGATAATATCTTCAATTTGATGTGGTCTTACCCCAATCTCCCTGGCCAGTCGATCCGTTGAAATCCCCAGTGGTTTTAGAAATTCTTCAAGCAGCAGCTCACCCGGAGTAACCGGGTCAAGACGGTCCATACTGATTTCCTTATTAATGATAATCTACTATTTCAACATCTGCTGGGCCTTTGGAAGTCCAGCGGAAGCAGATACGAAATTGAAGATTCACCCGGATACTGTATTGTCCGGATCGATTTCCAGCCAAAGATTTCAGTTGATTTCCGGGTGGAATCTTTAAATCCGCTAACCTT
>CAYNGG010000493.1:0-3126 GCA_964396575.1 uncultured Desulfobacteraceae bacterium
GACGAATACGACACCACCACCGTGGCCGTCTTCGACAACCTCCTGGCCTGCTCCACCGCCTTCAACGACACCCCGGAAAAGACCCCCCGCCCTTTCGAGGCCCGGCGGGACGGCCTGGTGGTGGCCGAAGGGGCGGGGGCGTTGCTCCTCGAGGATTACGACAGTGCCCGGCGCCGGGGCGCGCCCATTCTGGGCGAGGTCATCGGGTTTTCCTGCAACAACAACGGCGGGGACCTGATCCTCCCCAACCGGCACGGAATCGAGGCCACCATCAGCCTCGGTTTGGAAAGCGCCGGAATCGCCCCCGGGGACGTGGACCTTGTCAGCGCCCATGCTACCGGGACCAAGATGGGCGACGTCATCGAAGCTCAGGCCATCGCCAACATCTACGGGAACCGGCCGCCGGTGGTGGCCCTCAAGAGCTACATGGGCCACACCATGGGCGCCTGCGGGGTCATCGAAACCCTGATGACCCTCTACATGATCCAGGACGGGATCATCGCCCCGACCCTGAACCTCGACGAGGTGGACCGACGCTGCGCCGGGGTCCGCCACGTCACCGCTCACGAGCCCGCTGACCTCCGGATCGCCGCTGTCCAGAACTTCGCCTTTGGCGGGGTCAACACCTGCCTGTTGATCAAGCGCGCCGATGAATGACCCCCGTCCCGGCGGCCGGCGACAATGGCCGGTGGATGTTGCCGTCACCCTGGCCATCTGGGCTTATTTCACCCTGGGCTACCTCCTACTATTCGCCCCCCGCCACCTGGCCGCCCTCGCCATCCGGGACCGCCGGGTCCGGGAGATCGCCTTCCAATGGATCAACCACCGGTTTTACCGGGGCTTTTTCCGGCTGCTCGTCCGGATCACCCCCGGTTTGACCCTCCGGATCGACCCGGCCGTCCGGGAAATCCGGTCGTCGGTGGTCGTCGCCAATCACCGGTCCTATCTCGACCCGCTCCTCCTGATCGCGGTCTTTCCCGTCCACAAGACCATCGTCAAGCCGGTCTTCTTCCGGGTTCCGATCTTCGGGAGCGTCATCGCTCAGTCCGGCTACCTCCCGGCCGAGACCGACCCCCGGACCGAATCCCTCCTGATCGACGGGATCGCCGGGATGCGGGACTACCTGGACGGCGGCGGGAACCTCTTTGTCTTTCCCGAAGGAACCCGGTTGACCGGCGACGACGACGCCCCCGTCGGGCCTCTCCACCGGGGCGCCTTCAAGATCGCCCGGCGCCGGCGGGCTCCGGTCCGGGTCGTCTCGATCCGGGGGACCGACCGGATCTTTCAGCCCGGCCGGTTCTGGTTCCGGACCGGCGCCCCGGTCACCATCTCCGTCGAACCGGCCGGGACGGTCTCCCCCGACGCCTGGGGAGCGCAGCCCCTGCCGGAGATCATCGAGTCCGTCCGGGCCGCCCTGTCAGGCCCTCCCGGACCCTCAACCCCGGCCGGGCCGGACCGGCCCGGGCCGTCCAGCGAGGCACCATGAAGCACGTCGTCCTCATCTCGATGCCGGACATCGCCCCCGTCATTATCCACGAGGCCTCCATCCACATGCCGAACCTCGGAATCGCGGCGGTGGGCGGGAACATCGACCCGCGCCACCGGGTCCACACCATCGACCTCATCCGGAAACGGCGCGGAGTCCGGCGGTACCTCACCCGGACCCTCACCCGCCTCCGGCCCGACATCGTGGGCCTGTCCGCCATGGCCTGGCAGTATCCCACCTGCGTCCGGATCATCCACCTCGTCCGGGGGCTCCTCCCGGAGGTGAAGATCGTCATCGGCGGCTACCACGCCACACTCATGGCCGAAGAGATCGCCGCATCCCCCGAGGCCGGCCAGATCGATTTCATGATCCGGGGCGAGGGCGAGGAAGCCTTCCGCCGCCTGGTCAACGCCCTGGACGGCGACGGCAAGCTGGCCGAGATCCCCTCGCTCTCCTATCGGGAAAACGGCCGCTTTATCCACAATCCCCCCGGCGAGCTTCTGGATCTCTCGACCCTCGGCCTTCCCATCCGGGACCGCCGCCGCCTCACCTGGGGCTATCACGTCATGTACAACCCCATCGAGGTGATGGAGACCTCCCGGGGCTGCACCCGATCGTGCAACTTCTGCTCGATCCGCCACATGTACGGGAAGAGCTTCCGGACCTATCCTCTGGAGCGGGTGATCGCCGACATCGACGATATCTATTACAACCGGAAAACCCGCTGGATTTTCATCGCCGACGACAACATGGTCCTCGACCCGGACTGGGTGATGACCGTCTCCGAGGCCATCATCCGTCAGGGCTACCGGCGCCTCAACCTGGTGGTCCAGGCCGACTGCCTCGCCATGGCCAAAAACGAGCCCATGGTCCGGCTCATGGCCCGGGCCGGGGTCAAGTCGGTCTTTCTGGGTATTGAAAACGTCTCTTCCAAAAACCTGGCCCGGGCCCACAAGGGCAACACCGCCGCCATCTCCCGCCGGGCCGTGGAATACTGTCACAAGCACGGGATCATGGTCATCGGCGGGCTGGTCCTCGGATTTCCCGACGACGACGACCGCTCCATCATCGAAAACTACGAGTTCTTCAACTCCCTTGGCGTTGACGGGGCCTACTGCCAGATCCTCACCCCCTACCCCAAGACCGGCATCCGCCGGGACCTCATGGCCGAAGGGCTGGTGACCAACCCATACCGCTACGAAAGTTACAACGGCCTCTGGGCCAACGTCCGGACCCATCACCTCACCGACGATGAGCTCCAGTACGCCTTCTGGTACCACAAACAGACCGTCCTCGGCTGGTGGAAACCCTCGGAGCTGGTCCGGCGGGACGGGAAGCTCTGGACCGATATCTGGCGGGTGGCTTTCAAACCGGTTTTGAAATTCTTCATCGACCGGCAGTTGCGGAAGGACGGGTGGGACGGGCGATACCGGGCGGAGCTGGAACGGCTGGCCCGGATGAACCGGTTTCCGGATTTGGAGAGGTGATTGGATCAATGGGGAGGTCCGGAGGGGCGAAACATGCCAGAAATAGCGTGGGGATTCATCCCCACGCGCGAGGCCGGCGTCCGTCGTTTGTAGGGGCGTTGGCTGAATCGGGAGTTGAGATTCGCCCCGGCCTGGTATCCACCGGGGCTCCGC
>CAYNGG010000494.1:0-3121 GCA_964396575.1 uncultured Desulfobacteraceae bacterium
CCAGAACCCAGAACCCGGTTTGACCCCATCTCAGGAGGCGTCATGCAGATTCCCGTTACTCAGGCTCCGTCCCCTCATCCGAAGCCGGCTGACGATCAGCTCGGTTTCGGCACCATTTTCACCGACCACATGCTCAACCTGGACTATTCCCCGGACCGGGGATGGCACAACCCGCGGATCGAGCCCTACGGCCCCTTTCAGCTCGACCCGTCCACCATGGTCTTTCACTACGGCCAGGCGGTCTTCGAGGGCCTCAAGGCCTACCGGACCCCCTCGGGAGCGATTCAGCTCTTCCGCCCCCGGGACAATTTCGCCCGCCTGAACCGCTCCTGCCGGGCTCTCTGCATCCCGGAATTCGACGCGGCCGAGCTGCTCGAATCCCTCAAGGCCCTGCTGGACCTGGAGCGCGATTGGGTTCCCAGCGCCCCGGAGACCTCGCTCTACATCCGCCCCACGGTCATTTCCACCGATCCCTTCCTGGGAGTCCGGGCCTCTCACACCTATCGCTACTTCGTGATCCTCTCACCGGTGGGCGCCTATTACGCCGAAGGCTTTAACCCGGTGAAAATCTGGGTGACCCGGGACCACGTCCGGGCGGTCCGCGGGGGCCTGGGAGAGGCCAAAACCCCCGGCAACTACGCCGCCAGCCTCTACGCCGGGGAGGAAGCCAACCGCAAAGGCTACGCTCAGGTCCTCTGGCTCGACGGCGTCGAGCAGAACTATGTCGAGGAAGTGGGGTCGATGAACATCTTTTTCGTCATCGATGACGAGCTGGTCACCCCCAGCCTCAACGGCAGCATCCTCCCCGGCATCACCCGGGATTCGGTCCTAAGCCTGGGCAGAAGCTGGGGCATGACGGTCACGGAGCGCCGGATCAGCATTGACGAAGTCATGGCGGCCCATGACGACGGACGCCTCAAGGAGATCTTCGGGTCGGGGACCGCGGCGGTGATCTCGCCGGTGGGCGAGCTGGCCTATGGCGACCGGGTAATCAATGTGGGCGACGGCAAGGTCGGCCCCCTGGCCCGGAAATTCTTCGAGGCGATCAAGGATATTCAATACGGCCATGCCGACGACTCCTTTGGCTGGATCGAGCCGGTCTGATGGGGCGGCCCCATGGGAAACCGCAACCGCCAACCACTCGACGGAACGGCCGCTTCGCGGCATCTATGTGGCGGCGGCATCCCGGCGCTGAAATTAGCGGCTGAAAGCCGCTGCCACCAGAACGATACGGGAGATAACATGACATCCGACGACGCACCCGAAGCACTGAACGCCTTTATCGAGAAGATGCAGCGGGAAAACCTGCCGCCCGTGGTCATCGAGACCTTTTCCCACTACTACCGGCAGGTGGTCACCGGCGAGACCGGGATGATCAGCGACCGCGAGATCTCTCCGGTTCCCCCCGACTCGGTCGCCGACGCCCGAAACCTCGATGCCTATGCCGACGCCGGCCGCGAGGCCTATAACCGGGCCGTGACCATCGTCTTAAACGGCGGGCTGGGCACGAGCATGGGCCTGACCGGCCCCAAATCCCTCCTGATCGTCAAGGACGGCCTGACTTTTTTAGACGTCATAGTAGAACAGGCCCGCCGGCGAAACGTCCGCCTGGCCCTGATGAACAGCTTCAGCACTCACGATGAGACCGTCGCGGCCCTGGACCGGATCGCCACCGAACCTCCGCCGTTGACCTTTCTCCAGCACAAGTTTCCCAAGATCCGCCGGGACGATCTCACCCCGGCCCAATGGCCGGCGGACCCCGACCTGGAGTGGAACCCGCCGGGCCACGGCGACATCTATACGGCTCTGCTGACCTCCGGGATGCTCGACCGCCTCCTGAGCGAAGGGGTGACCTACGCCTTTATCCGCAACTCGGACAACCTCGGGGCCTCCATGGACCGGACGATCCTCGGGTATTTCGCCGAAAAAGGCTTTCCGTTCATGATGGAAGTGGCCGAACGGACCCCGGCCGACGTCAAGGGCGGACACCTGGCCCGGCACGAAAGCGGCCGGCTCATCTTGAGGGAAGCGACTCAGTGCCCGGAATCGGAGATCGACGCCTTTCAGAACATCGAGCGATACCGGTTTTTCAACACCAACAATATCTGGGTCAACCTTCAGTCGCTGAAAGACCTCATCGACCGGGAAAAGACGATCCGCCTGCCCATGATCCTCAACCCCAAAACCCTCCACCCCCGGGACGATTCGAGCCCCGCCGTTTACCAGGTGGAAACCGCCATGGGCGCGGCCATCTCCCTCTTCGAAGGCGCCGCCGCGCTCCGGGTAGAACGGAGCCGGTTCTTTCCCGTCAAAAAGTCCAACGACCTCCTCGTGGTCCGCTCGGACCGGCTGATCTTCGGCGAGGACGGCGGCCTGACCCTGAACCCGGCCGTGACCACCGACGACATCAAAGTCTCCCTCGATTCGAGGTATTACAAAATGGTTGACGGGTTCAACGCCCGGTTCCCGGAAGGAGCGCCGTCGCTTTTGGCCTGCGAATCTTTGGAGGTGGAGGGGGATGTGCGCTTTGGAGGGGATGTCGTCATGGAAGGACGCGTGAAAGTCGAAAACACGCAATCCGACCAGGCGGTGGTGGCAAACCGGACCCTTCGAGGGGATGTCTCCCTGTAGAAAGCTGAGGCACCATGGCTGAGACCGCTGAAAAAATAGATATTTCGCCTGAAGCCTATTTGGAAATGGAGCGAAAGGCGGAGACCAAAAGCGAATACATCGACGGTTGTATTCTGGCCATGGCCGGGGCCAGCCGCCGGCACAACCAGATTGTCTTTAATCTATCTGGAATTATTTGGAATCAGTTGAAAAACCGGCCCTGCGCGGCTTATGTCAGCGATATGCGGGTTAAGGTCCGCGAAACCGGGATGTACGCTTACCCCGACCTGGTGGCGGTTTGCGATGAACCCGAGTTTGAAGACGCCCAGGTGGATACCTTGCTGAACCCTTCCCTGATTGTGGAAGTCTTGTCCGCTTCCACTGAAGTCTATGACAGAGGCGAAAAATTCGCCCATTATCGGCGGCTTTCCTCTCTGTCGGAATATGTGTTGATTGTCCAGGACAAGATGCGGGTGGAGTTGTTTTTGCGGGAGGGGGAGAGGTGGGTGCT
>CAYNGG010000495.1:0-3118 GCA_964396575.1 uncultured Desulfobacteraceae bacterium
AAGTTGAGAAGGTTGCTAGGAAAAATATCGATAAAAAAGAGCCGCACCCAATTCAGTTGTGCAACCGGGAGTTATCACCGACCCCCAGTCCCCTAAGAACCGTGCTATCACCTCTCAACGCACACCAGCTCAAACATTCCCGAGGCAGGGTCTTTCGGGGCTGGCCGGCCGTGACGTTTTCCGCCGGGGTTTCCGCGCACCGGGAGGTGAATATCCCCGTGCGCGGCGTTTCCGAAAGGAGTTATGATCTTTCGGATCGCGGGGATTGGCATCCCCACGAGTTTTAACATGGCCTCGGATTCAGAGCTTCGACCCTTTATGTTACAGCCATAACGAGCCGGATCAGTCGGCCGGGGCGGCGGCCGACGGAAATGCCTGGTGGATGATGAAGCTTCGGGATTTACCGAACACGCCCCCCGCCTTGGAGACCACGGCCATGACCAGCTCCTGGCGGCCGTCGTTGTCGGCATCGGCCACCGCCGTGTCCGCGATGTAGCCGGAGATCTCGCGGCTCTGCCACTGGGGATAGACGCCCACCTTATCCCATCGAAGGACTTCGACCTCGCCGCTCTTGAACATCCGGATCTTCGAGAAGACGCGCTTGGCGGAGTCCTTGTTGCGGACGGCCACCAGCTCGTTGGCCCCGTCTCCGTCGATGTCAACGATGTGGATCCGCTGGGGGATGAAGTACCGGTCGGTCTCTTTGTAGCTGCCGACGGTATCCCCGGTCTCGATATCGAGATAGGTCTTGCTGCCGCCGTAGGTCTCCCCGCTCTGCCACTCCTCGGTCCCGTCGGGGGATAGAATCCGGATGTAGTCGGTATCGGTGACGGTGACCACCATCCGGCGGCCGTCATTCAAGACGTCCCCGACCGCCACCTCGAAGATGTCCACTCCTCGGGGAAGGTCGAAAGGCTCGCGAGCCAGGTATTTGCCACCCCGCCAATCGAGGATCTGGACGCCGCCGGCGAAGAGCTCCGAAAAGCCGCGTTTCTGGCCGAGGAGCACCTTGCCTGCTTTCGGCGTCTCGATGACCCGGTAGTACCACCGGGGGGTATCGGCGATCTCGGCAAAGCGATTCCCGTCGTGCTCGAGGACAAAGGAGCGCAGCTTATCAGCGTCCCTTGCTACAGCGGTGACGAATATCTCGGCTTTCCCATTGCCGTTGATGTCGGCCGCATCCACCGTCAGCAGGGTGGTGGTGGTGGCCGTGTTCACTTCTCCGATCCGGGCATACCGGCCGTTGACATGGCGATAGACATGAACGGTCTGGTCGGTGATAAAGACCGTATCCTGGTTTCCGTCACCGTCAACGTCGGCGACGGTCAGGGAGACGATCTCCAGCGGCAGGTTTCGGCTCCGCCACAAGTCGCCGGCCGGGGGGGCCGCCGCTTCCCGGCTGGACCCGGCCGGCCGGGTCGGGTCGGCGGACGGGGCGGGTTTTTCGGCGGATACCCCCTGTTCTTCGGCCCAGAGGGCTTCGGGGTGGCGTCGGCTGTCCGCTTGAGGGGGAGGCTCGGCCACCGGCTCGGCTGCCGGGGCCCGGCCGAAGACATCGGCGTTGATCCGGGTTGCAAAGGCGTTGATGTGCTCGATCACGTCCCCGGGTCGCTCTCCCATATCGTGGAAAATCACCAGGTCCCGGCCCTTGCCGACGTCATAAAACCGGGCGTCGGTGCTGACCTGATCGTCGATGAGGGTAATCGACCCATAGGCCAGGTAGTCGGCCCCGGCCCGCCGGCCGGCATCGGCCGCCGCGGCGGTGGATGCGGGCGGGTCGCCTTCGGCGAGCTCGGGCAGGACCTCGCCCTCGCGAGCCAGCCGGGTGGAAAGCATGTCCCGGACCCCGTCCCGCAGAAAGGCGAGCTCCTCGGCGGCATGGACGGCGAAGGGGAAAATAAGTACCCGGATCGGCTTGGGGTCGGCGGCCGTTGCCGGAGAAGCGATCAATCCCGTCAGGGCGGCCGCGAACGCGATACACAGAGCTACGTATTGAATCCTTATGGCTGTCATGATCTCCTTGTCCGTTGTAACAGGTTGGGGCATAGCCCGAAAAGCCGTATCACACAAACAGGTTACGTATCATGGACGAGGCGATGTGAAAAGCGTTTTCGCGGGGGCTACTGGACGGTCCGGCTGATCTTTCGGATTTCCGGAAGAATCCGGAGAAAGCAGTCGAAGATCCGGGGGTCGAAGGTCGTGCCGGACTCTTCGGTCATGATCCCCAGGGCTTTTTCCTCGTCAAAGGGGGGCTTGTAAACCCGCTTGTGGATGAGGGCGTCGAAGATGTCGGCGACGGTGGTGATCCGGGCGCTTTCGGGGATCTCTTCGCCTTTGAGGCCCCGTGGGTAGCCGGAGCCGTCCCACCGTTCATGGTGGCAAAGGGCGATCTGTCGGGCCATCTTGAGCAGGGGGACTTGGGAGCTGTCCAGGATGTTGGCCCCGATCTTGGTGTGGGCTTTCATGATCTCGTATTCTTCGAAGCTGAGCTGAGCCTGCTTGAGGAGAATCCGGTCGGGAATCCCGATTTTCCCGATGTCGTGCATGGTGGCGGCGATCCGGATGTCGTCCACCTGATCCGGAGGCCAGCCCAGGGCCCGGGCGATGGCTTCGGAAAACCGGCCGAGGCGGCGGATATGGGCGCCGGTTTCCTCGTCCCGGCTTTCCGATGCCCAGACGAGCCGAAGGGCGATTTCTTCCTCACGGTTCCGGATGTCGGCGGTCCGGCGGCGGACTTCTTCTTCGAGGTATCCCCGGATGAGCAGGCTCTCCCGGGCGCTCTGGAGGGCCTGTTTCTGGTGCTCATAGGCATCGCCCAGCCATTCCAGCAGGAGAGCCTTCCGGCCGTCAACCTCAAGCGCCGTGGCCTCCAGGGCATATTCCGTGCCCGAGGCCCCGGTTTCTATCCAGGAGCCGGACTTGAGCCGTCCCCCTTCCCCGGCCGCCCAGAAGGCTTCGGCGTCAAAGAGGAAGTTCTCTAGAAAGGGAAAGGTTTCCCCCGGCATGAGCCGGTCTCCGGCTTTTCGGGCGTCGGGAAAAAACCGCTCCATCCAGTCCGGGGGCGGCTCGGTCAGGCGGAAGGTCCCCTCGCCGATCCGTTCCATCACGGCCATCTCCA
>CAYNGG010000496.1:0-3096 GCA_964396575.1 uncultured Desulfobacteraceae bacterium
TTTGAAGTTGGAAAAGTTGTTCAAAGCACACTTCACCATTCACACTTATACTAAGGTCACCCACGAATCCATTTTGCGGCATGGTCGGCCAGAATAGCCAGAAAAAAGGCGCAGCCGCCCACCAGGATGATCGCCGCCCCCGAGGTCACGTTAAACGCATAAGCCAGCACCAGACCGATCGCCGCAAAGGCGGCGCTCAGGACCGCCGACAGGATCATCATCCGGGAGAGGGACCGGACATACCGCTCGGCAATGTAAGGCGGGATGGTCAACAGGGCGATGACCAGGATCAACCCCACCACCCGGATCACCATCACCACCGACAGGGCGATGGTGGCGATGAGCAGAAAATAGAAAGTCCGGACCGGCACGCCCCGGAGCTGAGCGAACTCCTCATCGTAGGACATGGCCAGCAGGTCGCTGTAGAACCAGAACGCTCCCCCGACGATCACCACGCTCAACCCCGCCATCAGGTAGATATCGGCTGCCGGCACCGTGAGGATGCTCCCGAAAAGGTAGCTCATGAGATCGACGTTGTAGCCGGGGGTGAGGTCGATGAGGATGACGCCGGCCGCCATCCCCACGGCCCAGATCACCCCGATGATGGTGTCCGACCGATGGCGGGCCTTCAGGGTCACCGCCGCCATGATCCCGGCCGACAAAAGCGCCACGGCGGTGGTCCCGGCGAGAAAGGGGAGGCCGAGGTAAAAGGCCAGCCCGATCCCGCCATAGGCCGCGTGGGCGATACCCCCGGAGATGAAGACGATCCGGTTGACCACCACCAGACTGCCCACCACACCGCAGATAACACTGGCCAGCAGGCCGGCCAGAAAGGCGTTGCGCATGAACTCGTAGCCAAGGGCCTCCCACATCCGCAATCTCCCTTAATGGTCCCGCAGGACCCGGTGGGGAAGCTGCCCATGGGCCACCAGCTCCACCGGACAATGGTACATGTCCACCATCTCGGGGGTGATCTCGGCTCCGTCGTGGTAGTGGACCGACTGGTTGACGCAGGCCACCGACTTGACGTGGGTCGAGATCATCATCAGATCGTGGCAGACGATCACGATGGTCGCCGACTCGTTGAGCTGCCGGAGAACCTCGTAGAGCTCGCCCTGATGCCGGGTATCGACGCTGGCGGTGGGCTCATCGAGAAAGAGGATTTCCGGCTCGGTGGCCAGGGCCCGGGCGATAAAGACCCGCTGACGCTGGCCGCCGGACAGCTCAGAAATCCGCCGGTCCCGATATGCCCACATCTCCACCTGCTCCAAAGCCCGCTGGGCCGCCCGACAGTCCGCCCGATGCCGGCCGGGCCATCGGCTCCCGGCCCGCAACCGGCCCATGAGGACCACGTCCCTCACCGAGATGGGGAAGCGGCGGTTGATCCCGATTTCCTGGGGAACGTAGCCCAGGCGCTGAGCCACGTTTCCGGGCGGTTTTCCGAAAATCCGGACCCGGCCCCGGTCCGGTTTGATCAGTCCGAGCATGAGCTTGAGAAGAGTGGTCTTGCCTCCGCCGTTGGGGCCGATCAGAGCGGTGAAATCCCCGTGGTCAATGGTCAGATTGACGTTTTCCAGAACCGGCCGGCCGTTGACCGAATAGTCGAGCTGGTCGAGGGCGATGTCGGGGGGCGAGGCCGTCATCCGGCGCTTCCCTTGATGGCATCCCGGATGCTTTGGGCCACCCGACGGAGGTTGTCCGCCCAGTCCGGCGACAAGGGGTCGGCCACCGCCACCCGGCCGTCGATGGCCGAAGCGATGACCCGGGCGCTTTTATCCGAAAACTGAGGCTGGACAAAAATGATCCGGATTTTGTGGGTCCGGGCGTGGTCGATCAGGCGCTGAAGCTCGGCCGGCTTGGGGTCCTTGCCCTCGACCTCCGCCGGGATCTGCTCCAGACCATAAGCTCGGGCAAAATAGCCCCAGGATGGGTGAAAGACCATGAACCGGCTCCCCCGCTCGACATCTGAAAAGATTTCCCGGATGGCCAGGTCGAGGTCCACCAGCTCCCCGATAAATTCGCGGTAATTGGCCTCGTAGCCGGCCCGGCGGTTCGGGTCGGCCGAGCAGAGGGCATCGAGGATGTTTCGGGCCTGGAGGATAACCAGCGGCGGGGAGAGCCAGACGTGGGGGTCGAGAATCCGGCCGTCGGCCGGATCGTCATGACCGTGCTCAGGATCATCGCCGTGGTGGTGGCCGCGCATGGGGACCTTTTCAATGCCGTCCTGGGTGTGGACAATGGTCAGATCCGGGTTGGCGTCCGAAAACCGGGGGAGCCAGGCCGCCTCGAAAGGAACCCCCACGGCAAAGTAGATGGCCGACCCGGACAGGGCGGTCATCTGGCGAGGCTTGGGCTCATAGCTCACCGGGCCGGCCCCCGGCGGGACCATCACCGATACCGCCACCCCCTCGCCGCCGATCCGCTCGACAAAATGGCGCTGAGGGGAGATGCTCACAAAGACCTGTATGGGTTCGGCCGCCGCCACGCCGACGGACATCACCACCAACAATATTCCAGCCAACGTCAGGCACATCGTCCGCCAATACCGCATACAGCGCTCCTTTATCAATTCCATCAAGGGTTGCATCCATCCCGCCGGGAGACCCTCCCGGCATCGCGTTACCGCCCTCAGCAGTGTTTGTACTTCTTTCCGCTCCCGCAGGGGCAGGGGTCGTTCCGGCCGACCTTGGCGATGTTGATCACCTTCAGCCGCGACCGGGCATCGGATTCCTCATCCTCGTCTTCGTCATAGTCATCATCATACGGTTCGTCATCGAGGTACTTCATGTAGTCGAGGTAGTCGTTGCCCAGGTGGAGCAGGGAGGTGAAAAAATAGATCATCAGAATGAGAAGCGCCGTACCCAGACAGACGACGATGCTCTGAAAGAGGCTCAGGGGAAAGATGGCTGAAAAGAGATAGCCGGCCCCTACCATAATGCCGGATGCGATCAGCATGAGCACGACATTCATGGCCAGGATCGCTATTACCTCGACCACCCGCGAGAAAGTGTTCATCTAAAGCTAGCTCCAATCGCGTTGGAATTTGATCAACAGTTGCGTCTTTTCAGAGCCGACGGGGACGTCGGCGTTCCCAGA
>CAYNGG010000497.1:0-3096 GCA_964396575.1 uncultured Desulfobacteraceae bacterium
CTCCGAAAACGTTCAGAAATGGATGCCCAACCCGTTTCTGTTCGCGATCATCCTGACCTTCATTGCCTATCTGATGGGAATCCTGATCGCCGGACAGGGGCCGATCCAGATGATCGACCATTGGTACGGCGGGTTCTGGAACCTCCACACGTTCGCCATGCAGATGGTCTTTATCCTGGTGACCGGGTATGTGCTGGCTTACCATCGCCTCACCCAGAAGCTCATCCGCCGGCTGGCCCGGATGCCCAATACGGGAAAGCAGGCCGTGGTGATGGTGGCCCTGGTGGCCATGATCCTGTCCTGGATCAACTGGGGGCTCGGGCTGATCGTCGGCGCCATCATGGCCCGGGAAACCGCCCGGCAGGCGCATTTTAAAAACATCAAAGTCCACTACCCCGTGCTCTGCACGGCCGGTTATATGGGGCTCGGACTCATCTGGCACTGGGGGCTCTCGGCATCCGCTCCCCTGCTGTCCGCCACCGAAGGCCACATTTTCGCCGATCTCATCGGCGTGATTCCCACCAGCGAGACCATTTTTTCAGGCTACGGTATCATTTTGAGCATCCTGTCACTGGTCTATGCCTGCATTGTCTTGTTTCTCCTGACGCCAACGTCGGAAGAACGCATCAAAGGGATCGATTATTATGTTCCGGAAGCGGTTCAGGAATCTAAGCCGGCGGCCGAAGGGACGGTCGGCAGCGGGGCGACCTCGATCGCCGACCGGATCGACAACAGCAAGATCATCGGCGGCATCCTGGCGCTCATGGGGCTGATCTATCTGTTCAAATACTTCATCGCGGATGGCAAGGGGCTCAACCTGAACATCGTCAATTTCAGCTTTCTCTTTATCGGAATCGCTCTTTATACCAGCCCCAAAAGCTATCTGGACAATTTTTATGAAGCGGTGAAGTCTTCGGCCGGCATCATTTTGCAGTTCCCGTTTTACGCCGGGATCATGGGCATGATCAGTCTGTCCGGGCTTGGCGTGATCATGGCCGGCTGGCTGGTGGACATCTCCAGCGCCGGCACCTTTCCGGCCATCGCCTGGCTCACGGCGGGCCTTGTCAATCTCTTTGTCCCATCAGGGGGCGGGGAATGGAGCGTAGCGGGCGAAACCGTTTTGCGCGCCGCTTTGGAGCTGAACGTGCCCATCGGCAAAACCATCATCGCCTATTCCGTCGGAGATGCGTGGACCAACCTCTTCCAGCCATTCTGGGCCATCCCGCTCCTGGGCATCACCGGCATCCGGGCCCGGGACATGTTCGGCTATTGCATCACCATGCTGTTCGCGCTTTTTCCGTTTTTAGCCATTGTGCTGACCATAGTCCCCTATTGATGGGGAAACCGGCTATCCCGCCCGAAACGTTCAAACGGCGCGTCGGGTGTTTAGAACGACACTTCCGGGCCGCGGCCGGCGAGGTCGCGGCCCTTGACAACCCCAATGCCGGTGCGTAATTTTCGAGGTTTGAGCGATAACCACTCACGACATTCACCAGAGAGGAACGATCACTTTCCATGCCCCCGATCCTGTCCATCGTCGGGGCCTCCGGCTCCGGCAAAACCACGCTTCTGGAAAAGCTTATCCCGCTGCTCAAGGCCCGGGGGTATCGGGTGGGGACCATCAAGCACGCCGGCCACGCAATCGACGTGGACCGTGAGGGGAAAGACTCCTGGCGGCACAAGGCGGCCGGCGCCGACACGGTGCTGGTGGCCTCGCCCGGCCGGGTCGCCATGGTCAAGGATGTCGATCCGCCGACGGGGTGTGACTCCCTGGACCGGCTGGCCCTTTACCTCGAGGACATGGATTTGATTCTCACCGAAGGATACAAACGGGAGGCCCGCCCCAAAATCGAAATCCATCGGACCGAAACCGGAAAGGAACCGCTCTTCGTGGGAAACCCGGACCTCGTCGCCATGGTCACCGACGCGGAAATCACAGCGGGGGTCCCCTGTTTCGGCATCGACGACGGTCTCGGGGTAGCGGACTTCATCCAAAGGCGGTTTTTATGACCCCGGACGAGCTCGGCCGCCTCTCGGCATGGTTTACGGACTACGTTGCCGGGTTTTACACCGGAGACCCGGACACCGATGCCAATATCGGCTTGAAGGAAATCCACACCCGGCGGGTCCGGGAGAACATGGCCGCCATTGCCGAGGCCCTCGGACAATCGCCGGCGGACCGACGGCTGGCCGATGCCATGGCCCTGCTTCACGATATCGGCCGGTTCGAGCAGTACCGGGTCTATCGAACCTTTCTGGACCTCGCCTCCGAAAACCACGCCCGGCTGGGTATCCGGGTGCTGGCCAGACATCGGCCCATGAAGGCTCTGGCCCCGGCCGACCGCCGACGGATACTCCGGTCCATCGCTTTCCACAACGCGGCCGCCCTGCCGGCCGACGAGGACGAATATGGGCTCACCTTTATGCGGATGCTCCGGGACGCGGACAAGCTTGACATCTGGCGGGTGGTCACTGAATATTATCGGAATGGGGCGTCGTCGTCGGCCAGCGCCGTGGGGCTGGGCCTGCCCGACATCCCCGAGTGCAGCGGGCCTGTTGTCAAGACCCTGGCCGCCGGCCGGTTTGTCCGGATTTCGGATGTCCGGACCTTAAACGACTTCAAGCTCCTTCAGATCAGTTGGGTCTATGACCTCAACTATCCCCCGTCGTTTACCATGCTGGCGGAGCGGGGCTATCTGAGGGCCATCGCCGATACCCTGCCCCCGTCCTCGACGGTCGAAAAGGCGGTTGAACGGGCGATTGAATATGCCCACGCCGCGGCGGCCAGATCACCGGCATCCGCCAACCACTGAACCTCAGATCAACAACCTTCTATCAAAGGAGCGATCCATGACGGAAATTTTGATATTCTTGGGCTTTATCGGCATCTGGGTGCTGTTGCAGGTCGTCATACTCCCCAAAATGGGGGTATCGACCTGAATGCGGGATGCCTGTCAGGTGACGGGCAAATCCCCCGCTCCCAAAAAGGAAGAGATTCAGCAAAAAGGGACATCGAAATAAGCGGACGAGTGATCCTGGAAGCCGTCGAAGGCGAACAATTTGTCTTTCAGCCCTGAAGCGACATATTTCGCCCCT
>CAYNGG010000498.1:0-3092 GCA_964396575.1 uncultured Desulfobacteraceae bacterium
ACCATTGCACCGGGGCGATGCCCCGGCCTTTATAGATCACGCCCCGTTGGGGCTCGCCCCTTGCGGGCGTCCCCGCCCGCAACCGGCGCCATTGCGCGCCCGGATGTTTTGGGGCTTGGTCCCCTGGTTCGATTCCGCGAAGAACGTCACCGGGGGCCGGGTTATCCCTGTTTAGTCGATCCGCTCGATCAGGACCAGGGCCATCCCCGCGATGGCGGCGGCCAGTTTACGCCACGTTTTGCTCATCGGTTTCTCCTTTCACTAGGGTTGGGGGTGTTGAGCCGGACGGGCCGACACGGAAAGTCCATCAGCGCGTTTCGGCGACTATTTTTTTTAATAACATACATATTCTATCTATTTAAAGTTGTCAAACAGAGTTACATGTGCGACAAGAAAAGATAATGGACACGTTGTCCGGCAGCGGTCCGGCCGCCGCCGATACGTGCTGAAAGGTATTATGTCCCAGATCGATTATTATGACATTCTCGGCGTTTCCGAAGACGCTAACCCGGAGCGGATCAAGGCCGCTTACCGGGAGCTGGCCCTCCGATACCATCCGGACCGAAACCGGGACCAGCCCGAGGCGGCCGACCGGATGAAGGCGGTCAATGAGGCTTACGCGGTCCTCTCGAATCCGGCCAAGCGCCGGGAATACGACGCCATGCGGACTCGGTTCGGGGCTTCGGCCCATGACCAGTTCCGGACCCGATACTCGGAAGGCGACATCTTCCGGGATTCGGACATCTCCGACATCCTCGACGAGATCGCCCGGAATTTCGGGCTCCGGGGTTTCGAGGACATCCTCCGGGAGATCGACGGCCGGGGGGTCCGGTTTGAATTCAAAGCCGGCGGCGGACCGGCGGGGCCGGGCCAGGCCGTCGGCGTGGGCTGGCTCAGCGGATGGCTGGGGGGCAAATTACTCCGGTCCCTCTTTGAATCCGTCTTCGGCAGGCCTTTGCCCGAGCCGGGCGCCGACGTGGTCGAGCCCGTTCGATTGAGCCCCGAGACGGCGAAAACAGGCGGCCCTTTTGCCTACCATCACCGCCGTCTGGACAAACGGCTGGTGGTTCACATTCCGCCGGGAATTCGGGCCGGACAGAAGATCCGGCTGGCCGGACTGGGCGAGCCGGGCCGGGGCGGAGCCCGGCCCGGAGACCTCTATTTGGACGTCGAGATTCGGAAACCGCTGCTGGGGCGGATCGGCGACTTCGTGGGCGGACTTTTTCGGTGAGCCGGCCGCGGCAGGTTTCTCCGGCTCCAGTCCGTTTATCGTAACCCATTATTCTTAGGAGGCATGAGCAGAAGCCATGGCGAAATCCAGCTATCAAGGACTCTGCCGGCTGTGCGGTCAGTCCTTTGCCAAAACCGGTATTTCCCGACACCTGAAGACTTGTGTTCCCGAACAATTATCGCCTAAACACGGCCCGCGGCGAGGCCGTCCCCGGCTGCACTATCAGCTTCAGGTGGACGCCTTACCCGCCGGCGGGCCGTACTGGCTCCAGCTCCTGACAACGCCGACGGCGACCCTCAAAGACCTGGATCAGTTTCTCCGGCTGATCTGGCTCGAATGCTGTAACCACCTGAGTGCCTTCCACCCTCCCCGGAAATTTGGAGCCGACATTCGGATGAAGGAGCCGATCAAGGCCGTCTTCGAAGCCGGCACGGTGCTCCACTACGAATACGATTTCGGCTCCACCACGGCGCTTTCCATCAAGTGCATGGGGATCTTCCGGGGGCTCGATAAGATTGGCGGATCGATCCTTCTTTTGGCCAAAAACGACCCGCCGGAATATACCTGCCAGGTCTGTCAGTCCGCCCCCGCCACCTGCATCTGCACCGAGTGCATCTGGGACAACGTGGGGTTGCTCTGCGACGCCTGTGCCGCCGAGCACGAGTGCGGCGAGGAGATGATCCTGCCCCTGGTCAACTCACCTCGGACCGGGGTCTGCGCATACACGGGGCCCATCGGCGAGTCCCCCACCGTCTTTCCGTGAGCTCGATCAGCCCGGTGATGCCGAGGTCTCCAGCCGGAGCAGTTGAAGGGGCAGCGGCACCGTGGGCACGCCGGCAATGGCGCCGGGGGCCTCCGACCGGGTGAGGATGAGGCCGTTGGAATAGGAGACGATCCGGTTGAGGGATTTCGGTCGGAGCTGGCCGGTCCACTTAACCTCAACCGGCCAGAAACGCCGCCCTTGAACATAGGCGATGTCCACTTCGCCTCGGGCCTTGATGTAATAAGTTTTGTAGAAGCGCCGATAGTGGGCGGCCGCCACCGACTCCACAAGCGGCGAGACTGACGGGGGATCGGCGATCAGCGGGGCTACCTGCTCGCTGTACGGATCGGTTCGGGGATCGATCCAGGCGTTCAGGGCATGATAGATAAAGGGGTCGGCAAAAAAAATCTTGCGGGCCTTTTTCGGGGCCTCGCACAACCGGTCCTCGCGGAGGGCTGGAAGGATAAAGGCCGCCTCCATGGAAACGAGTCGGTCCACATAATCGGATACGGTTCGGGGATGATCGATGGACAGCGCCCCGGCCAGGGCGTTCCAGCTCACCTGCCCACCGTAGCGTGACAGGATCGCCCCAACGATCTCCCGTAAATAGGTCTCGTTCCGGCCCCCTTTGATGATGTCGCCCCGGATCCAGTCGCTGTACATGGCGAAGGTTGCCGGGCGGATGCGGCCGGTGGCCGCCAGATCATTTACGGCGACAAGGTAGCCGCCATGAATCAGGTATTCCGAAAAGGCCGCAAAGAGCCGGTCTATCAGGGCGACGGGGGGCCGGTCGGCCTTCCTGAGACGGTGGGTATCGGCATCGGAAAAAGTCTGGCTGAGCCGAATCACCTCCGGGAAGGTCAGCGGATAGAGATGGAAATCGACCGTATCCGACGGCCCCCGACGTCCGGGAAAACGCATGCGGGCCTCCCGGAGAATGGCGGTGTCCGACCCGGTGACGATCAGGGCCGTCCTCTCGAGGAGCCCCGCATCAGCGAGGAATTTAACGCCCTTGTCCCATCCCCGGATATAGGTCACGTCGTCAACCGCAAGAGCCCGCCATCGGGCAGTGGGCATCTCGTCCAGGGTCCGGCTCAG
>CAYNGG010000499.1:0-3086 GCA_964396575.1 uncultured Desulfobacteraceae bacterium
CCGGCGCCGGAGGGTCACCCGGAAGTTGCCCACATACCCTTCGGAGCCGACCAGCTCGGTGGAAGTGTGGACCTCGACGTGGGGGTTTTCAGCCAGCTCGGCGGCCAGCTCGGTGATGATCTCCGCGGCCGATTCGTCGGTGGGCATGAGCCGGTCGAGGCGGGCGGTTTGCCCCCCTAGAAAGGGGGACTTTTCCACCAGAGCCACCGAGATCTCCCGCCGGGCGAGGTCCAACGCCGCCCGCATCCCGGCCACTCCGCCGCCGACGACGGTGGCGTGGTTGTGGGCGTCCACCCGGATGGGGGAAAGCTCGTCGAGCCGTCTGGCCTTGGCCACCGCCGCCGACACCAGGGCGCCGGCCTTTTCGGTGGCCGCGTCCCCGTGATGAACCCAGCTCACCTGCTCCCGGATATTGGCGTGCTCATAGAGGTAGGGGTTGAGCCCGGCCCGGCCGATGGCTCCGCGAAAGGTGGTCTCGTGGAGGGCGGGGGCGCAGGAGGCCACCACGACCCGGTCCACGGCGCCGCTCTGGATGTCGGCCATGATCTTTTCCTGCCCCGGGTCGGAGCACATGAACATATCAGTATGGGTGACGGCCACCCCGGGGACGTCGGCTGCCTTTTCCGCCACCTTGGCCACATCCACGTGATCGGAGATGTTTCCTCCGCAGTGACAGATGTAAACCCCGACTTTTGTCACGCCTTGGCGTGATTCCTTTTCCTCATAAGACATGGCTTCTCTCCGATGTTGGTCCGGTTCCATCAAGCGGCCCGTCCGGCACGGACTCGGTTCAGATAACGCGAGGCCTCCATGGCGGCGGCGCCCGACTCGACGATGGTATCCACGATGTCCTTGGGGCCGGCCGCCACGCCGGCCACGAAGACCCCTTCCATGTCGGTGAGCGAGGGGGCAATTTTGGGGCGGGGACACTTGATAAAGGCGTCGTCCGCGGTTCCCACCGGGCAGGTCCGGCCCGGCTGCCAGTCGGGGACCATCCCGAGAGAGAGGACGGTCAGGTCATGCTCCCGGGTCATCACCCCGCCGTCGCCCTCCTGGTCCTCGAACCTGATTTGGACATTGCCCCCGTCGCCGGGCTCGATCCGGGCCACCTTGGCTTTGACAAACTCGATCCCCATGGCCTTGGCGTTCTGGTAGAACTGCTCGTAGCCCTTGCCGAAAGCCCGGATGTCCATATAATAGATGGTCACGTCGGCCAGGGGCAGGGCTCCGGACAGGAGCATCGCCTGCTTGATGGCGTACATGCAGCAGACCCGGGAGCAGTAGGAAATCCCGAGGCTCTGGTCCCGGGACCCGGCGCACTGGACATAAGCGATGGCGTCCGGCTCCTTGCCGTCCGACGGTCGGATCACCCGCTGATAGGGGCCGTGAGGGGCCAGCAACCGTTCCATCTGAAGGGAGGTGATGACGTTATCCACGGTTCCGGCCCCGTATTCGGCCTTGGCGGTCATGGGGGTGAGGTTAAACCCGGTGGCGATTACGGCGGTCTCCGCCCGGATGACGAAATCCGTCGGGGTCTCGAGGTAATCCACCGCGCCGGTGGGACAGACCCGGGCGCACTTCCCGCACAGGGTGCAGTTGTCGGTGTCGATCAAGGCGATCTGGGGGATGGCGTTGGAAAAGGGGATGTAGATGGCCTTCCGGGCGGAAAACCCGCCCTGCTCGGCGTCGGACACCAGGACCGGGCAGTTGATCTCGCATTGCCGGCAGCCGATGCACTTGACCGGGTCCACGTACCGGGGGAGCTGGCGGACCTGAGCCGTCAGGTGACCGTTGTCCCGGTCGAGGGCGCTCAGCTCGCAGTAGGTAAACAGGGTGATGTTGTCGTGATGCGCCGCCGCCGACATCTTGGGGGTGGTGATGCAACTGGCGCAATCGAGGGTGGGGAAGACCTTGGACAGCCGGATCATCTTTCCCCCGATGCTTGCGTCCTTTTCCACCACCGCCACCGTATAGCCCTGTTCCGCCAAATCGAGCGCGGATTGGAGGCCGGCGATCCCGCCGCCGACCACCAGGGCATCAAAGCGTAATTCCCGCCCGGATTCCATAGACCCCTCCAAAGTTATCCAATCGCTTGACGTTCGGTCAGGCGCTTTGAGCGGCGGGCTCGACCGCCGAAAGCTCCCGGACCACGTCGTTCATCCCGTTGATCTCCCGGAGAAAGGCCCGGTTGCAGACCGTGCAGATGGCGGTCAGCCGGAGCCGCCGGAGATCGATGTTCCGCTCCTTCATCATCTTGTAAACCCGGTCCAGCCGACGGGCCAGGGCGTGGTAGGCGCCCTCGTAGGGGCATTCCTCGCCACAGGACATGATGATGATCCCAGCAATCCCCTTGTCGAAGCAGTCAAGGTAGAACTGCTCCGGAAAGAGAACCGGGGCCCGGACCCGGAGGATATAGGTGTTGGCCGGGTAGCTTGTATGGGCCTGGCCCACCGAATTGGCGCCGGGATAGGCGCAGGACTCGGTGGCCAGAACCAGAATCTTCCCGTTGCCCGCGGATGACATGATACCGCCTACTTGTTCCGCTTGACGAACAGCCGGTCATAGCCGTCCGTCTCCAGGCACCCCATGAACTCGTGCCCGACCTTCTTGGCCCAGGCGGGGATGTCGTTCCGGGTCCCCGCGTCGCTGGAGAGAATCTCCAGGACCTCGCCCACTTTGACCTTGCCGATGCCCTTTTTGGCCTCCAACAGAGGCCCCGGACAGGCGCTGCCCCGGGCGTCCACCACACTGGCGCTTTCAACGGTGCTCAAATCACTCATGGTCTTCTCCTTTACGATCTTGGTTGATGGGCTTGTCTTGGCGGGCCGCGCTGTCGAGCCGGCCGGTCGCCGCAAAGGGTCAATGCAATTGGGATGCCAGGCTATAATTCAGCATCCGCCCCGGTGGCTGTCTCTCCGTATCCTGTTGATATAAATGAATATATACAGTGGTTTGATGGGGGAGTAGAGCCGTTTACAGATGTATGCCAAATGACTTATCAGGTGTTTAATAATTTACGTTAAGCCTCTCTCCCGATCGGCTCCGGGCGAGCCGCATAAAAGCCCTCCGAGGTTTTGGAAACATTA
>CAYNGG010000500.1:0-3068 GCA_964396575.1 uncultured Desulfobacteraceae bacterium
TCGGGGTTAAACAGGAGGGTTATTGCATGATCGAGCTGGATCGACTTTTGGAGGCCGGCGTCATATCCCCGCTGGATTACCATTTCGGACGCCTGCTCAAGCGGATCGCGAACGGGGCCGACCCGCCGTCGGTTCCCCTGGCCGGAGCCCTGGTCAGCCGCCGGAACCGGGAAGGCCACGTCTGCATCCCACTGGACCGGTTGGCTGACCGACCGCTCATCCCCGGTGAAAGCGACGCGACAACCCCGCTGCTCGCCCAATGGCGGGAAGACCTCCAAAAAAGCAAAATGGTCGGCGCTCCGGGGGAATTCGCGCCGTTGATTGCCGACCCCGCCGACCGGATCTATCTCTATCGCTACTGGCGGTATCAGGACCGGCTGGTCCAATCCATCCGGGATCGCCTGGATGAACCGGCGGAAATGCCCTCGACGGGGGAGCTGACCGCCGCCCTTGACCGGTTCTTTTCCCCCGACCCGGAGGGGATCGACGGTCAGCGGGCCGCTGCCCGAACTGCGCTCACCCGGGGATTCTGCGTGATCTCCGGAGGGCCGGGAACCGGGAAAACCACCACCGTGGCCAAAATCCTGGCCCTGCTGGCTCAGCTCGGCGGGAACGGCCCGCCTGCCGTGGCTCTGGCCGCGCCCACGGGTAAGGCCGCGGCCCGTCTTCAGGAGTCGATCCGAAACGCGGAGGCGGGTTCGGCCTTTGAGCCGGTCCGGGATTCGATCCCGGAGACCGCCGCCACGGTCCACCGCCTTCTGGGGGCCATCCCCGACTCGCCCGATTTCCGTCACCACCGGGACCGGCCCCTGTCGGCGGACGTGGTGGTGGTGGACGAGTCCTCCATGGTCGATCTGGCCCTCATGTCGAAGCTGGCCCAGGCCCTCAAGCCGTCGGCCCGGCTGATCCTCCTGGGCGACCGGGACCAGCTCGCCTCGGTGGAGGCCGGAGCGGTCCTCGGAGACATCTGCAACACCGGGGGCCGCCGAACGACCGCCCCCATTGCCGATTCCATCGTCCATCTGAAGACCAACTACCGGTTCGGCGATGACAGCGGGATCGGCGCGGCGGCCCGGGCCATCAACGACGGGGATGCCGAGGCCGCCCTCGAAACCCTCCGCGACCCGGAGCGAACCGACACTCAATGGCGCCGGCCGCTCAATCCCCGATCGCCGTCAAAAACCTTTGTCGATGCCGTTCGGGACGGGTTCCGGGATTACCTGAGCCGGCTTGACCGGCCCGACGAGGCGCTCGCCGCTTTTGACGGGTTTCGGATTCTCTGCGCACTCCGTCGCGGTCCCTTTGGGGCTCCGGCCGTCAACACGCTGGTGGAGAAGATTTTAGCCGATTCGGGCCTCATCCGGCCGTCCGGAACCTGGTATCCGGGACGGCCGGTGATGATCACCCGGAACGACTACCCCCTTCGACTGTTCAACGGCGACATCGGGATTACGGCCCCCGACCCGGAGGCCGGCGGCGATCTTCGGGTCTGGCTCCCCGCCGCCGACGGGGGGCTCCGGAAGCTCCATCCCCGCCGGCTGCCTGAGCACGAAACGGTCTATGCCATGACGGTCCATAAAAGCCAGGGCTCCGAGCTCAGCCGGGTGATGCTTATCCTCCCGGACCGCCCCGCCCCGGTCCTCACCCGCGAGCTGCTCTACACCGGCATTACCCGGGCGAGGGAGCAGGTCGAGATCCACGGCGGTGTCCCAATCTTCCGCCAGGCGGTAGCCAACCGGATCGAGCGGTCATCCGGGCTGCGCGATGCGTTGTGGGAGGAATCGATGTAGCGACGCTGCTTCGCGGCGCCGGGGTTTACCCATTAGAATCCGTGCCGTGCCCGGCACACAAGCAAACAGTCCAGCAAACAAATGGGGACTTCCGGCAGAATAAAGCCCGTGGGGACTGGTTCCCCAGAACGAAAAAACCACGAGGGGACGGCAACTTCCGCCAGCATCGGGGCGGTAGGGAGCTAGAAGGTAGAGACGGAACCTAACCTGCTCTGGAGCTTGTGCGGAACTTGAGAACGCCGTGTACTTCCCTCTTGAAGGGTAGGATGGTTGCAAGACAAACGGTTGCCGACCCGGATATCAAAAAAACGCCGGCCGGCAGCTCATCCGATGGGTGTGCGGGAGCAGGATGTCGGAAGAAGCGAATGCCGCTTTGTAATGAAAAGGATGCGGGTTCTAGCTTTGCCCGGTGCGAAAGCACAGCTGACCTCCGGCTGGTCTCCCGTTGCGAGAAATTTGAACGAACCGATCAAGGAGAGAACGTTAATGGAAGCGGCTCTGGTCAGCTTGTGCGCTCTCCACCACGGGAATCGGTATTCAGATAGTATCGCAGTGTTGGTTGTGACCGATCAGCGGGTAGTCCCGAAAGGACTTGCCTTTGGAGGCTTGAGTCCCGCTACAAGCGGGATGAAACTCTCACATACGGTTCTTAGGGGACTGGGGGCCAGCAATGGCCACCGGTTACCCGCCTGGCAAAGAAATCTGAGACGCCAGGAAGACAAAGGATAAGCGAAGAAGATGACAAAGCTTCTGGATAACAAAGGGCAAAGCAAGGTCGGCGATGCTCTCGCGCAGAGCATCCAGGCCAATGCGAGCCTGTCCATACTGTCCGGTCTCTTCTCCATCTACGGCTATTCTATCCTGAAAAAACAACTCGCTCGCGCAGGTATTCTACGACTCCTCATTCCATCGAACGATACTCCGGTCAACACGGGAAACGAGCCGTCTTTCCGCCTGGCCGGCCTTGCGGGAAGCAAGGCGGACAGGCGTTTTCGAAACTCCCTGAACATGGCAAAAGTCGCTCGCGAATGTGCGGAGTGGCTTAAGCGGAAGGCCGACGTCAAGGCGGTCTCACTGCCGGTTCCGCAAAACCTTTTTCATGTCGAGAATCCCGATGGCAGCGCCACCGCCATTAACGGCAGCTCGCCGTTCACCTCGGCCGGGCTCGGGGCCGTTCCCTCGGACGGCTATGAGATGAATACATGCTTTACGACGCCGGAGGAAACGGCAAGCCTTTTGAAATGGTTCGATTGAATATGGTCGAATCCGGAGGCGACA
>CAYNGG010000501.1:0-3058 GCA_964396575.1 uncultured Desulfobacteraceae bacterium
GGCTGAGAACTACGGATCAGGAAGCTTGGCCTGGATGCGGAGACCGTGGCCGGGCGGATTATTCAGGTCTATGAAAGGGCTTTGAATGGAAAGTGCTAACCCAGGTTGCCGGAGAAATGACCAAGCTTTGGGGTCTGGGGTTTTCCATGAGCCGTTGGTCCCCGGTGATTAGTATGGCGGCGGGTTCAGATGGCAGAAGATTCCACAAGTGGCGGTCGGACGGATCAGGGAGGTTTTGATTCCAGTCGGCCGGGGGATCGCGCCAGATCGCATTGGCGGTGAGCCCAATCAGGATTTGTTCCACCTCCGCTTCCTTGAGCCCGTGCAGCCGGGCAAGTTTGGGCCGAAGCAAAACATGGTGGTATTTATTCAGAAGATCCGTGGATAAGGAGGTAAATCAAACCGCCGGTGAGCATAGCATCCAGAATTCGCGCCGTCGGGCTGTCAGGACGGTGGGTGATGAGACCTGCCGCCACCACATTGGTATCCACGATGAAAACACGGGAATTCATCCGGAAGCCCGATGGGCTCTGGTTTCTTCCCTTGCCAGCCGGACAGCGTCTTTTTCATTGCATCGTGCGTTCGCCCGGGCGCGGGCCACGATCTTCCGGGCGCTTTCCTCATGCTTGATACCGCGCAGAATCAGGCTTTCCTCTATGATTTTTCCGATACTGCGACCCTGCCGCGCGGCAGTCTCTTTGAGTGCACGGTGCAAATCGTCATCAAGGGTGATGGTTAAACGGCTCATGCCTGCCTCCCTGTGTTAGATGTAAAACTGAAAGTACCAATGACACCAAAACACCATTATGTCAAGCAGAGAGGTTAGGGATGGATAGGTGATGGATGATGGGTAGCCCCCACTTCAGCAAGGAGGTTGTTTTGATATCTTATGATTCACGTGAGCTGAGCATGGATGGCCTGGTGATACCGGCTGAACGGACCGCCCGATCCCGACGGGGGGCGAGTCTGTCTTGGCGGCGGCTGTTTTTCGCCGATGCATTCCTGCTGCTGGTGGCCTTTTTCCTGGCCAATACCATCAAGCGGGGAAAGCTGATCCTGCCCGACGGATACCTGGTCCTGCTCGCTCTGTTTTTCGGCTGCTGGCTGGTCGCATCCCTGGTGGGCAAAAAATTTCAGCCGGGCCAATTCCTCACTTTCCGGGATGGCATTCGAACCCTGGTCAAATCTAATCTTTACCTGACCTACTGCATCAGCTTTGTCATCGTTTTCTTGAGCCTGACCCCTTATTCCCGCCTTCAGGTGTACCTCGTCTGCATCCTGCTGGCGGGGCTGAACGTTGGAATCTGGGCGGTGGCAAGCCGCTATTGTCATCCCCGGAGGGCGGACGACGTGAAGTCGGGAAGCGGCGATTCGGCATCGCAAGCCTCGGTCTCGACTCTTTCCTATCGGTTAATTGGCGCGGATCTGGGCCTGCTGATCCTCGCCTTTTTCACCGTCAATATTCTGAAGCGGGGGCAGCTCAGCCTGCTTCCCGGCTACGACGAGTTGCTGCTGATCCTTCTGGCGATGTGGTTTATCCCCGGCCTGATCACCGATAAATACCGCATCCACGCCGAGGGCAATATCTACGATTGGTTATGGCAATGGCTCAAGGCGGGACTTCTTACCCTGGCGAGTATGTCGGTCCTGATTTACGGGCTGCGGTTGTTCCACTATTCCCGGACCCAGAGCTTGGGGACCGTCATTCTGTTGATGGCCCTCGAGGCCGTGCTGGTAGTCTTGGTTTTCAGTGGTCGCAACCGCGCTGACCGCGGCGGGGACATTGAAACGGCCCGGGACGCGGCCCGGGTTCTCGATCAGAAGCCGGTCGATCTGAACATCGACATCGAGGCCATCCGCCGGCGGCTCCTCTCCCCGGCCCGGCTGAAGCTGGCCCCGGCACTGGAGACCGCCGCGCCCGAGGTTTATGCCTTTATTGCCGAGCATGTCGATTTAGACGACATCCGGTGTTATGAGACTTCGGTGGGTCAGAGCTGCGCGGCCCTGGACCCTTATGCCGATTACCCGCCGACCCGCTTGTTGGTCAACCTTCACAAATTGAACGACATCCGGCGGGTCAACCAATATTTTCTGGATGTCCAACGCTTTCTCCTGCCCGGCGGCTGTTTCATCGGTTACGCCCACACCATCCGGACCCATCACCAGTGGGTATATGGGAAATTCCCCCGTCAGCTTGGTCATCTGATCTATGCGGCGGACTTTGTTCTCCACCGGGTCATTCCCAAGCTGCCCTACGTCAAAAAGCTCTATTTCCTCGCCACCCGCGGCAGGAATCGGGTCCTGTCCCGGGCCGAGCTGCTGGGTCGGCTGTCTTTCTGCGGGTTTGACATCGTCGCGGAACGGGAGATCGACAAGCGGTTGTGGGTGATCGCACGGAAAGTCAAGTCCCCCTCCTTCGAGACCAACCCCACCTATGGGCCCCTGGTTTCCCTCAATCGGGTCGGTTACAAGGGGGAGGTCATCCGGGTCTATAAGCTGCGCACCATGCATCCGTATTCGGAATTTCTCCAGAATTACGTTTATAACCAGAACGGCCTCCGGGATGGGGGCAAGCTCAGTGACGACTTCCGACTGACCACCTGGGGCCGGTTTTTCCGCAAGTTTTGGATTGACGAGCTGCCAATGCTCTACAACTGGCTCAAGGGCGATCTGAAAATCGTCGGGGTCCGTCCCCTGAGCGCTCACTACCTGGGTTTATACGACGAGGAGCTCCGCCGGATGCGGCTGAAATCCAAACCCGGCCTCCTTCCGCCGTTTTACTCGGATCTCCCCCAGACCTTTGACGAGATCCGCGCTTCTGAAAAACGCTATCTAACCGCCTATTTTAAAAGCCCCATAACAACGGACGTTCGCTATTTTTTCAAATCGTTGATCAATATCTTTCTCAAACGGGCAAGAAGTCATTAAAAGCGATTTCAAGGGTGCGAAAGGCCATTGGGCAACCACGGGGGGGTTGCCCCTACAAATGTTCCGGCGATCACGAGGGCAGGCACGGGGGCCTGCCCCTACGGACACAAATTGAGGCCGGGTGGCATTC
>CAYNGG010000502.1:0-3058 GCA_964396575.1 uncultured Desulfobacteraceae bacterium
TGACCACGATCTACGATCAGCGGCGAGTCGAGCTGGCCAATCAGATCTTCGGGCGCCACCACCGGGCCATGGCCCAGACCCTGGAACAGATGCGCTCGGCGGGCCTGGCCGCCATCGAGCTTTTCGACGGCAACGGCCGGCCCCTGTTGGCGGTCCCGGACCGTCCCCCGCAGCCCCTCGATGCTTCCCGACCCACGGCCCCCGGCTTTGAGCGTCGTGCCGTGGAGGGCCGGACGGCCCTTGTCTTTGCCACCCCCATCCGCCTCCAGATCCTGAAGCGCGACGTCGGCTACATCCGGATGGCTTACGATCTCTCGGCCCTTCAGCGGGAGATGGGATTGAATCTGCTCCTCTTTCTGGGCATTCTGGTCTCCATGCTGGTCCTCATCGTCACGCTCTTGAACGCGCTCATGAGCCGGCTGGTACTCAAGCCGGTCTCCGCCCTTCGGGACGCCCTGCTCCGGGTCCGGGAAGGGCATTTCGGCGAGGCGGTTTCGCTCCCCGCCGGGGGCGAGATCGGGGAAATGGCCGGGGCCTTTAACGAGATGTCTCGGAAGCTCCGGGACAAGCAGGTCGCCCTTGACGAAGCCCTCGCCGCCAAGGACGCTTACGCGGCCCGTCTGGAGGCGGCCAATGCCGAGCTCCGTGAGGCCGAGGCCAAATACCGGTCCATCTTTGAAAATGCCTCCGAGGGCATTCTCCAGAGCACCCCCGAAGGGCGCTATATCAGCGCCAACCCGGCCATGGCCCGGATACTGGGCTACGATTCACCCGAATCGCTCATCCGGGAAATCGAAGATATCGGCCGGAAGATCTACGTCAATCCCGAGGACCGGCGGTGGCTGCTGGAAACCCTGGAGCACAGCGGGGTCATTGAAGACCATGAAGTGGAGGTTTACCGCCGGGACCGGAGCCGAATCTGGATTTCCCTGAACGCTCGGGCCGTGCGCGACAATACCGGCACCATCCGTCTCCTCGAGGGCTCCTTCATGGACATCACTCCCCGGAAGGCGGCGGCCCGGGCCTTGCACCGGTACCAGGAGCAGCTCGAAAACCATTCCAAAGCCCTCGAGCGGGAAGTGGCCCGGCGGACCGCGGCGCTGGAGGAGAAAAACAAGTCCCTCCAACTGGAGATCGCCCGGCGGAATCGGGTCGAAGCCGAGCTGCGCGCCGCCAAGGAGGCGGCCGAGGCCGCCAGCCGGGCCAAGAGTCGCTTTCTGGCCAGCATTAGCCACGAGATCCGGACCCCGTTGAACGCCATCATCGGGATGACCGAGCTTTCCTTAAAAACCGATGTCACCCCCCGTCAACACGGCTACCTCGACACCATCCAGACGGCGGGCCGCGCCCTCCTGCTGATCCTCAACGACATCCTGGACCTGTCCAAAATCGAGGCCGGCAAGCTCGACCTCATCCACGCCGAATTCTCCCTCGATCGTCTGATGTCGGGCATCGATGAGATGTTTCGGGGCCAGGCCGAGGACAAGGGGCTTGCCTTCCGGGTCTCGGTGGACCCCGACGTCCCATGTCATCTGACCGGCGATGTCCGTCGGCTGCGTCAGATCCTCGTCAACCTCGTGGGCAACGCCGTGAAGTTCACCGACAAAGGCGAGGTCACCGTTCAGGTGGCTCCGGGGGACGATCCGGCCGGCAGCGAACGGGTGGGCCTGACCATCTCGGTGATCGATACCGGGATCGGCATCCCCGCGGAGCAGACCGAGGCCATCTTTCGGGCGTTTACCCAGGCGGATGACTCCCCGGCCCGGCGCTACGAAGGCACCGGCCTGGGGCTGGCCATCTGCCGGCGGCTGGTGGCCATGATGGGCGGGACCATCCAGGTCCGCAGCACACCGGGCGAGGGGAGCCGGTTCGAGATCACCGTCTCTTTCCGGCGATCTCACCCCGCACGCGACGAAGAGCCGGCCCCCCCGGTCAGGCCGTCGGTCCCCACCCCATCCGGCCCAGCCCTTCCCGTGACCCCGGTCCCGCTCGATGCCGCCACCCCGCCGCCCGACCCGGCGCCGATCATCGACGAGCTGAGAACCCTTCTGGCCAGAAACAGCATCCGCGCCGAAAGCTGCTTGGACGCTCTGGCCGCCGCCCTGGCGCCCCGAGGCCTCCTGGCGGACGTCGCCGCCCTGCGGGCCCAGATCGAGCGCTTTGACTTCCGGGGCGCCGAAGCCGTTCTGGCCGTCCTCGCCGCCTCGCTGGACGAGACCTCGACGGAAGCGGGAAAGGGGTCCGCTTGTGCCGCGAGAGGGTAAGCGCGACGGACAGTGGCAGCGGCATCCCGGCGCTGAAATTAGCGGATGGAAGCCGCTTCCACAAAGTGTAAACTACTTTTAACTCATTTTGAAGGATGCCGGATTTCGCCATGCAACGAATCATTCCCATCTGCCTGAGCCTGTTCCTGTTGATGGCCGTTCCCGCATCAGGGGCCTTTCAGACCGACACCTTTGAAGGGCTCGCCAACGGGGCGACGCTCATGGCCAACGGCGACGTCAGGACGGTGGCCGGGGTCCGGATTGCGGCGGTGCCCGCTTACAATATCGTCCACAAGCGGGACAACGGCCGGCCCTATCACCCCAAAGGAGTGGGCAACGGCTACGTCCTGACTTTGGGCAACAAGCGGGTCTATCTCGCCGGCGACACGGAAAACATCCCCGAGATGGCCCGGCTCGAGGAGATCGACATCGCCTTTCTGCCCATGAATCTGCCCTACACCATGAGCCCGGAGATGGCCGCCGACGCGGCCCGGTCCTTCTCGCCCAAGGTGCTCTACCCCTATCACTACGGCGAGACCGACCCCGAGGCGCTGGTCACGCTGTTGAAGGACAGCTCCATTGAAGTCCGGGTCCGGCCCATGCGGTAGGGGATACATCGGCGGAGCTTCGGGGTTAGATCGCACTGACCCGGGGTGTTCCCGAAGCGAGCCCCTCGCGGACCCGTCCGGTGACTGATCCGCTGATCGCGGTAACAGCTATCCTGGCACTGGGGGCTTTTCACTTCCTGAAAATTAAACGACTAAAACGGGCTTCCACCCCCCAATCATTCACCA
>CAYNGG010000503.1:0-3024 GCA_964396575.1 uncultured Desulfobacteraceae bacterium
TCGTGGTTCCGGATTTTTCGATTGGAGCACGGGCGGCATGGATTTTCACGATAAGTAATCCGTTAGGATCGCTTTTGGCGATTGGCGCCAAACCTAACCCCCTTCACCCCGCTATCGGCATTGAGCACCTGGTCGATCACGGACTTCAACTGGTCTTGGGTGTAGGGCTTGGGGATGATGCCGGCGAAGCCGTGGGCTGATGGATCAGCCATCACCGGGTCGTCGGCGTATCCGGTGGAGACGACTGCTTTCGCTTCGGGGTCGATGGCCAGCAGGGCCTGGACTGCTTTCCGGCCGCCCATGCCGCCGGGAATGGTCAGGTCCATGATCACCAGGTCGAAGGGCTTCCCCGATGACATGGCCTCGCGGTATCGGTCAACGGTTTCATGGCCGTCGGCGGCGGTCTCCACCTCGTGTCCGATCCGGGCCAGGAGCTGGGCTCCCAGGGTCCGGATCATCTCTTCGTCGTCCATGATCAGGATACGGGCCTTCCGGGCCGGGCGGAGCGGTTCCTGAACCGGAGCCCGGAGCCCATTGGCGGCCGGCGACGGCGTATCAGCGGCGGGGAGATGGATGGTGAAGCGGGTGCCTTCACCGGGGGTCGAATCGACCGCGATGTGGCCCCCGTGGCGGTTGACGATGGAAAAGACGGTGGCCAGCCCCAATCCGGAGCCGTTGGGCTTGGTCGAGTAGTAGGGGTCGAAGATCTGGCTCAGTTGGGCTTTGGGGATGCCGAGACCCTCATCCCGGATGATGGTCCGGATGTATTTTCCCGGCTTGAGCGGAATGGCTTCAGAGCCGGTGATCTCCCGGTTTTCCATGCGGATACGGAGCCGCCCGCCGTCGGGCATGGCCTGGGCGGCGTTGATGGCGAGATTGGAGAAGACCTGCTGGATCTGGCCGATGTCCGCCCGGGCGGGCCACAGGGCTTCGTTTGCTTCCAATTCGAGCTTGACGTTGCCGCCGGAGAGGTCGAAACGGACCACCGTCTCGACGATCCGGGCCAGGCTGATGCTCTCCCTGACCGGGGCCCCGCCCTTGGAAAAGGTGAGGAGCTGCCGGGTCAGACGGGTGGCCCGGTTCATGGCCGCTTCGGCCTTGTCGAGGGGGCCGCCGGCCGGATGGTCGGGGTCGATCATGGTTCGGGCCAGGGAGATGCTTCCGAAGATTCCCATGAGGATATTGTTGAAATCATGGGCGATCCCGCCGGCCAGGGTTCCGATGCTGGTGAGCTTCTCCATTTTCCGGAGCTCGGCTTCGGCCTGCTTTCGTCGGCTGATATCGATGGCTACCCCGATGGCTCCGCTCAGGCTGCCGGCATCGTCCCCAAGCGGGTGAGTGCTGAAGAGGGCATCGAACGGCTCGCCGGAGCGGCGGACGAGGGTGGTCTCGACGGCCCGCCGGGGCGGGGTTTCACCGGCCCGCATGGCCGCGAGGAAGGTCGTCCAATGGTCCGGGGCCCGCGTCAATCGAAGGTCATCCACCGGCTGGCCGATGACCGACTCGGCATGATGGCCGAATATCCGCTCGGCTCCGGGGCTGAAGCCGGTGACCCGAGGGGCCGCTTCGTCGGCGTCAACCGTGATGAAGGCGACGTGGTCGGCCGCCTCGAAGATCGACCGGAGATGGCGCTCCCGCTCCCGGACCTCGGACTCGGCCCGGCTTCGCTCGGCGACCTCAGCCTGGAGACGATCCAGGCTCGCATTCAACCGTCGGGCCATCCGGGCGAAGGATTCGGCCAACTGGTCGATTTCGCTGATCCAGGCCCGCCGGCCGGGCTCCCGCCACTCCCCTCGGGCCAGCGCTCGGGTGGAGGCATTCAGCCGATGGACCGGCCGGGTAACCCATCCGGCGGTGACGATCCCCCCGAGGAGCGCCACAAGCATCGCGGCGGCGACCAGCGCGATCGTCGTCCGGAGGCCGGCATGGATGTCGGCCATGAAATCCGCCTCCGGGATGACCACCACCACGCGCCAGTCAATGCCGTAATGGTCCCGGATCGGCGAAATCTGAAGAAAATGGCGCTCACCGTCCATGTCGAAGGTGAAGTGGCCCCGGTCCCCCAGCGCAAGCGGTGCATGCTCCGATGCGGCTCGGTCGGCGATAAAACGGGCCGCGCCACGGATCATGGGGGAGTCGCTCTCGTGGGCATGGCGGCGCCGGGGCGTCTTGTCCGGTCCCCCGTTGCTAACGGTCGTTTCATGAGTGGATGCGGCCACCAGGCGCCCGTTGCGCTCCATGATGAAACATTGTCCGGTCCGGCCGATCTCCAGGCCCTGGAGAAATTCGCTGATGTGGGAAAGGAATATCCCGTTGGCCATTACCCCGAGGAGCTCCCCCCTGGCGCCGTAAACGGGCCGGCTGGCCGCCAGAGACAGGTCCTGGCCCGTGAAGAGGATAAAGATATCGCTCCAGACCGGGCCGCGTTTATCGACGGCCATCCGGTACCAGGACCGCTTTCGGGCATCGAAGTCGGGGATCACGGTCAGCAATTCGGTGCGCCGGCCGGTTCGATCGGTGGCGAACTTCCGGAAGGGGCCCCGGGTGTAGTTGTCGGTGGCGATCACGTAGAGCGGACCGCCGGCCCCCTCACGGCCGGCATCCACCAGGCCGCCGTCGGGAGTGCCGAAGTAGAGGCTGGTGACGGTCGGAAAGACCTGGATCTGCTTCCAGAAATAGTGCTCCAGGGCTTCCGGGTCATCCGGGCCGGGGAGTCCCTGGCGGAGGGCGTCGGCATTGATCCGGTTGATCTGGCGAGGGGTTTTTAAAAAGGTCTCGAGGTGCTCCTGGACCCGGAGCGTGATCTCGTTGCGGACCCGGCGGGCCACATCGTTGACCGCCGTCCGCCCGGCACTGAAAGACAGGGTTCCCACCAGCCCGGCAACCAGCCCGAGCTGTAGCAAAAACGGCACGATAAGCCAGATCATCAGCGGCAGCCTCACCCGATGGTTCCTCCTTGTTGAAATCTGAAGGCGACCGGCCGGTCGCCCCTACAAGATAGAGACCTCCGAGGTTTTTAATGTT
>CAYNGG010000504.1:0-3002 GCA_964396575.1 uncultured Desulfobacteraceae bacterium
CCGGACATACTGAGCAAATGCCCGGTGGATAACCTGGGACTGCCAGACCACATAGCCGATGGCCAGGGCGATGAGGAGACCGAAGAACAGGAGCGTCGATCGCCAGGATGGCAGTTGCGGCGAGGGGTGATTCATCGCCGACCCCGATGACCGCCCGGCCCCCCGGACATCCCGCCGCCCGGCCGACCGCCGGGCGGTCCCGGACCGCCCATCCGATGTCCCCGAAGGATTCGCTCCCGGACCCCGGTGGGGTCCCGTCCGGGCCGGGGCGGCGGGCCGCCGGTAAGATGTCGGGCGGAGAACGTCCCGGGCGCGGAATCGATAAAGTCTCCCCAGACGCGGACGTAATCCCCGGCCGACAGGCCCGCCCCGGACCCATCCGGCGGGAGCGTCACCGTCACCTCGTCCGATCCGTCCCCCCCGTCAGCCACCCGGACCACCATTTGGCCCGTTTCCGGGTCCGATCGGACCACCCGGCCCAACAGGATGTCCATGCCGGACGCCTCCGTCGCCATAAGAAAAGCGGCTAAAATGACCAGGAGAATCCGCACTGGGTCACCGTCCGTCGATAAGACTCCGAATCGATATCGGAATCGTTGTCACTTCCACTAAGCTGAACATAAACGTCCACCGCCCCCAGGGGCCGACTCACCCGGAAATCGGCGGCCCGGTAGGTGTCGTTTCGTCCGAGGTCGTAATCCAATTCCCGCCACTCCAGACTCCCCTCCGCCGTCCATTCCCGCCACGGCCCGAAGATGAGCGAGACGGCCGATTTCAGCTCGTCATGGGTCTCGGCGTCGATGGATGATCCGAGATGGCCGACACCGAGCTGGAGCCTCGCCTGGAGCGTTGGCAGAAGATAGAGCCTCCCGTAAACGCTCCCCTCACTCATCCGGTCGTCCCGGTCCCGTGACAGCGATCGAGGCTCCGGGCCTCCCCCCGGTCCATGCGGCCCCCGGCCGCCGGAGACCTCCGAGGTTTCCAAAGTTTTGGAAACCTCGGAGGTCTCTATCTCCCGAAAAACTTCCCATGGACGCCGATAATGAAGGGCGGCATGGTCGCCGGTCAGCCCCAGGCTGAGCCGGGCCAGGACATGCCATTCGATCCAGCCGGAGACGGCAAGGGTATCCAGATCGTCATCCTCGTCCAGATCGTTCCGGTAGATCGAGCCCGAGAGGCTCAGGCCGCCTTCCACCGGCAGCTCCGACGCCGCAACCCAGGCCGAAGCCCCCGCCGTGAATCCGTAATCGTCGCCCACCTGGAAACGATCCTGAAAGAACCCGTCCGCGTAGAGGGTCAGGTCAAGCTGCCGGCTGTCGGCCGAAAAGGACCGGCCGGCCGTCAGTTGATACCGGGCAAAGCCGGTGCCCCGGGGCTCGTCGGTAAAAGCGGCGTTGTCGTCGTATCCCAGCGCGGCCGTGAGGTCGAAATCCATTGCCGTTGCCGAAGGGGCCAGCCCCAGACAGAGGCCCAACCATGCCGTCATGACGGCAGCCAAGAGCCGAATGCCCGGATAACAGCGCCCGTTCGCCCACGGAATCCGCTTATCAAATTTCATGCCAGAATCCATCTCCATGATCAGCAATCTAAAATCATAAATCACAAATCAATCCAGGGGTCGATTCGACAAGGGCGGCCGGATCTCGACAAATTTGTCGAGGCCGGACGGTCCCAAACCCGGTAAAGGCCATTTTTCCCTTGCAATCATCGCCCGAATCGATATAAACAGCAACCCATGAGTATATGGGAACGACGGTGTTTTTATCTTGCCGGCATAGCCGGCGGGGCGCCGCATGGCCTGACATGCCCAAAAGCCGTTCATCCCCGATTGCAAACTCCGGACCCGAAAAAGGGAGTGCCATGAAACCGCTCCGAACACTTCTCTTGGCCCTGGCTCTCATGACCGTCTGCACGGCCCCCGGTTGCCGCGGCACGCCGTCCGTCGAGGTCCCCGACGACCCGACGGTCGCCGTCGTCTCACCGGAGCTGTCCTGGACAGTCGGGATCGTGGAGTCGGCCGACAGTCCCCCCGCCGTCTCCGCCGTGTTGCGGGAGCTCCGCGAAGGGCGCCACGCGGGATTCGATCGAATGGTTTTCGAGTTCGAAAACGGGGTCATCCCCGGCTATCAGGTGGAATACGTTGACCGACCGGTCCGTCGGTGTTCGGATGGTGAGCCGGTCCCCCTGCCGGGCGACGGGTATCTCCGGATTCGGATGCAGCCGGCTCGGGCCCATACCCGCGCCGGCACACCCACCATCCACCGGGACGAGCGGAAATATCGCCTGCCGGTGCTCCAACAGGCCGAGATGATCTGCGATGCCGGGGAAACCCTGGAATGGGTCCTCGCCACCGCCGTGCCCAACGGCTACCGGGTCATCGAGCTTTCCGATCCCGCCCGGCTGGTCATCGACATCCGGCACCACTAAACCGCGGAACACCTAAAACATCCAGTTGGGACGATCGGCCATCCACCGGTCCACCATTTCCCCAAGCGGGGCCGACAGCTCCGGCCGGAGGTAGAAGGTCGGCCGGAGCAGCGGGTCCGCCGGGTCGATCACCCCTTCGGCCGCGGCCTTTCGGGCCAACTGCGTGCCGGGATAGATCCGGATTCCCAGGGTGATCTTGACCGCTTCGAGATTCAGAGCGTCGGCAAAGCTCAGGGACCGTTCGGCGGATTCGAGGCTCTCGTCGGGACCGCCCAGAAGGAGAAATCCCATCCGCCGGATGCCCCGTCGGCAATCGCCGCCTGGATGGCATCCCGGCAATCGTTCCGGCCCACCATGACCATCCGGACCGAGTGGCCGTCGGCCTCGACCGCCGCCGCCACGGAGGCCAGCCCCAGGGGCAGGACCGGCATGTTGACGTTTTCGGTGATGACGTAAATTAACAGAATGCGCATGTCCGTCTCCTCAACCAGGGCGGACGCAAGGTCCACCCCTACAACCGGTTTTCACGGGGGCGGAGCTTCCGCCGGAATCCCCGTCCCGGCCCTCAGCCCTCA
>CAYNGG010000505.1:0-3000 GCA_964396575.1 uncultured Desulfobacteraceae bacterium
CTCACGGGCCAGGAAGGCCATGAATACCGGCTGCCGACGGAGGCCGAGTGGGAATACGCGGCCCGGGCCACCACCACCACCCTGTCCGCCTTCGGCGACTGTCTGTCCACCGATCAGGCCAACTACAATGGCAATTATCCCCTGTCCGGCTGTCCCGAGGGTGAAAACCGAGGGGATACGGTCCCGGCTGGGGATCTGGGGAGAAACTTGTGGGGGCTCTACGACATGCACGGCAACGTCCTGGAGTGGGTCGAAGACGACCTCCATTGCAGCTACGACGAAGCTGGGGGAGCGCCGCGGGATGGCTCCGCCTGGATCGATTCCCCCCGAAACGGCTATCGGGTCTATCGGAGCGGCGCGTGGAAGTACAATGCCTGCATGGCCCGGTCCGCCTTCCGCTACGGGGGACAACCGCACTATGAATACTACGATCTCGGCTTCCGGCTGGTCCGTGCGGAGTAGGGCCGTCAAACCTGACCCCATAGCTCCCCTTCCCTGACAGGCTATGCTTTACAACGCTTGGCACCGGGTGGAGAACAAGGGCGCCCACGGGGGGCCGCCCCTACAAGCCGCTAAAGACCTCCGAGGTTTCCAAAGTTTTGGAAACCTCGGAGGTCTCTAATCATGTCCCGGAGCGTTGCTCCGGGCTGGTATGTTTCGCCCCTCCGTGGCTCCCTTCCCTCCAATGCAGGGGCAGCGCCCCGTGGCTGCCCTCGTGACGGTGCCGGCAAAACTGATGCGGACGGCCGAAGAGCTGGTCAGGCCAAAAAAAACGGCGGCCCCGTTTCGGGGCCGCCGTCTTTCTTGGAAGGCAAATGGGATGATTCAGTTGCGGGCCGTGGCGATTCCCGCGGGCGGGGCGTCGCCGGTTTAGGCGACGTTTTCGTATTCGGCATCCACCACGTCGTCGTCGGTCTTTCCGCCGCCGGCGGTGCCCGTCTGGCCGTGGCCGGCATCCTGGGCTCCGGCGCCGTAGGCCGCTCCGCCCTGGCCGGCCTGGGCCTGCTGACCGTAGAGGGTCTCGGCGAGCTTGTGGGAGGCGGTCTTCAATGCCTCGGTCAGCCGGTTGATCTCATCGACGTCCGACCCTTCCATGGCCGCCTTGAGATCCCGGATGGCCGACTCGACGCTGGACCGGGTGGACGGATCCACCTTGTCGCCCAGCTCGCCCATGGACTTTTCGGTCTGGTAGATGAGGGAATCGGCCGTGTTCCGGGCCTCGATCAGGGCCTTCTTCTGGCGGTCCTCATCCGCGTGCTGCTCGGCATCCCGGACCAGCCGGTCGATCTCCTCCTGGGACAGACCCGAGGATGCGGTGATCCGGATCGACTGCTCCTTGCCGGTGGCCAGATCCTTGGCCGACACGTTGACGATCCCGTTGGCGTCGATGTCGAAGGTCACCTCGACCTGAGGCGTCCCTCGCGGTGCCGGCGGAATCCCCACCAGCTCGAACTGGCCGAGGGTCTTGTTGCCCGAAGCCATCTCCCGCTCGCCCTGAAGGACGTGGATGGTCACGGCCGGCTGGTTGTCCTCGGCCGTCGAGAAGACCTGGCTCTTCCGGGCCGGGATGGTGGTGTTCTTCTCGATCAGCTTCGTCATGACGCCGCCGAGGGTCTCGATGCCCAGGGAGAGCGGAGTGACGTCCAGCAGGAGGACGTCCTTCACGTCTCCGGCCAGGACCGCGCCCTGGATGGCGGCGCCCACGGCCACCACCTCGTCGGGGTTGACGCCCTTGTTGGGAGCCTTGCCGAAGATCTTCCGGACCCGTTCCTGAACCGCCGGCATCCGGGTCATACCGCCCACCAGGATGACCTCCTTGACCTCATCGGCGCTCAGGCCGGCGTCCTTGAGGGCCGTCCGGCAAGGGGCCTCCAGATTGTCCAACAGATCGCTCACCAGGCTTTCGAGCCTGGCCCGGGTGATCTTGATGTTCAGGTGCTTGGGCCCGCCGGCGTCCGCCGTGATAAACGGCAGGTTGACGTCGGTCTCCATGGATCCGGACAGCTCCATCTTGGCCTTTTCGGCGGCCTCCTTGAGCCGCTGCAACGCCATCTTATCGTTCCGAAGATCAATGCCCTGGTCCTTTTTGAACTCGTCGGCCAGGTAATCGATGATCCGGAGGTCGAAGTCCTCGCCACCGAGATGGGTGTCGCCGTTGGTGGACTTCACCTCGAAGACCCCGTCGCCGATCTCCAGGATCGAAACGTCGAAGGTCCCGCCGCCCAGGTCGAAGACGGCGATCTTTTCCTCGGTCTTCTTGTCTAGCCCGTAGGCCAGGGATGCCGCCGTGGGCTCGTTGATGATCCGCCGGACATTGAGCCCCGCGATCTTTCCGGCGTCCTTGGTGGCCTGACGCTGACTGTCGTCAAAATAGGCCGGCACCGTGATCACCGCGTCGGTGACCGTCTCGCCCAGGTAATCCTCGGCCGCCTTCTTGATGGTGCCCAGGATATAGGACGAAATCTCCGCCGGGCTGTACTGCTTGCCCTTGAGGTTGATCCGGACGTCGCCGTTGGATGCCCGTTCAATCTGATAGGGCAGAACCTTGGCGTCCCGCTGGGCCTCCGGGGAGTCGAACTTCCGCCCGATCAGGCGCTTGACGCCGAAGACCGTATGCTCCGGGTTGGTAATGGCCTGCCGCTTGGCGACCTGCCCGACCAGCCGCTCCTCGTTCTGGGAAATGGCGACGACGGACGGCGTGGTCCGGCCGCCCTCGGGATTGGTGATGACCTTGGGGTCATCGCCTTCCATAATGGCCATGCAGGAATTGGTGGTACCGAGATCGATTCCGATGATTTTGCTCATATCGTTTCCTCCTTAATATTAGGTAGCGCAATTTTATTTCAATCGCGAAACCATGCAAGTGAATTAGTAAGCTATTAGATTTAAAGAATCGTTCGCTTACGAGTTTAAAAGTAAACACCAGAGCGGGGTCGTCAAGGGGGAGACGAGGAAAATGTGGCATATTTTTTGTATGTCGAGCTTGGCGGTCGGAATCGG
>CAYNGG010000506.1:0-2991 GCA_964396575.1 uncultured Desulfobacteraceae bacterium
CTCACGATCACCCCGATCAACGACCCGCCGGCCATCACCGGACAGGCGCCGCTGGCGGCAACCGTCGGGTTTCCGCTGACCATTACCTTCGGGGATCTGAGCGTCACCGACCCGGACAACACCTACCCGGATGATTTTCTATTGATGGCAAGCGACGGGGCCGGATACACTCGGGCGGGCCTGGTGATCACCCCGACTTCGGATGCCCCGGAGACCATCGCGGTGCCGGTCCGGGTCAACGACGGGGCGGCGGACAGCCCGGAATTTCCCTTGAGCATCGCCGTGAGCCGGGATAACACGCCGCCGGCGGCCGATGCCGGTCCCGACCTGGCGGTCCGGGGCGGTCAGTCGGTAACCCTCGACGGCACCGGCTCCCGTGACCCTGACGGGACGGTCGCAAAATACCGGTGGGAGCAGGTTTCCGGGCCGGCGGTGGACCTCGCCGGCTCCGATTCACCGACCGCGATCTTCACCGCCCCCGACTCTCCGGCCTTCCTCTCCTTCCAGTTGACGGTGGTCGATGGAAACGGGGCCCGGTCCATCGACGAGGTGGCCGTGGAAGTCATCGCCGATCAGGTCTTTCCGACGACGCCGCCTTGGATCATCGGACCTGATGACGGGGCGGTCTTCGAATCGGAATCGGTGGAGCTGGAGACCGCGTTCCCGCCCGAGGGGCAGCTACCGGCCGGCCTTGCGGTCCACTGGCGGATTCGACATGCTGATCGCGGCTTCGGCTGCCCCACGGACCCGCCGTCCTTCGAACACGTAGGCGAGGACCTGACCCGCTATGTGGTCACCGACGTCCACAGCGGCGGGGAATACGTCTGGCAGGCCGGGTACGTGGACCCGGAGACCGGGGACACCCTCTGGTCTGAAGAGCGAAGGTTTACGGCCGGAGTGGTGACAAAAACCCACACTGTCTCCGTCCCGCCGGGGGAGACGGTCGCCGACTACCGGATGATCGCCTTTCCGCTGGACCCGGAGCTTCCGGCCGAAGCGGTTTTCGATGAAATCATCGGGACTTATGACACCGACCGGTACCGGATCGGAACATACAGCCCGATCCTGGGCGAATACATCGAATACGGCGAGGGGCTTCCCCTGGTGCCCGGCCAGCCCTTATGGGTCCTGGCCCGGGACGGGGTTGAGCTGAGCCTCGATGGGGTCGCCATGAGCCCGGACCACGACCAGGAGGTGGCCCTGAGCTATGATCCGACCCACACTCGGGGCTGGAACATGATTGCCGTGCCCAACGGCGGGACCTACTCTTGGGGAGAAGTGGAGATGGTGGTTTACGGCAATGGGGGCGATCTCTGCCGGACTGACGCCGGCCCAACTTCCATTGCCGCGCTGGCCGACGACAACCCCTGGATTGACAAGCGGCTCTGGCGCTGGGAAAACGGCCGATATCGCGACGATGCCGCGACGCTCGAAGACGGGGTGGGCTACTGGGTCCGGGTCAAAGCCGAAGGGGTCAGCTTGCGCTTTCCCGCCTCGGCCCGGCGGGATGCCCCGTCCGGGCCGGTTGTGGTCCGGGCGTTGAAGCGCGGAGCGGACTGGCTCCGGCATCTGGCGGTCAGGCGGGCTCTGGCGGATGACGGTCTGACCCCGCCCGCTCCGCCGGCCGCCCTCACCCATGGGACCGGCGGCGGGACCGAAGACGGAGGAGGCGGCGGCGGTGGATGCTTCATCGAGACCGGGGGCACTCGATGGCGGAACCGGTGAGCCATGGACCTCCGAGGTTTTCAAAACTTTGGAAACCTCGGAGGTCTTCGGCCCGGCGCATCCGCCATTTCCCTCACCGCGTTAAGACCGATGAAAGGAGACGGCAAGATGGAGTTTTCATTGTCCAGGGAGCTTTCGATGCTGCGGGATGCGGTCCGGGAGTTTGCCGCCAAACGGATCGCTCCCCACGCTGATGACTGGGACCGGGACCACCATTTCCCTTATGACGAAGCCATCCGGCCCATGGGGGAGCTGGGCTTTTTCGGGACGGTGATCCCGGAGGAATTCGGCGGCGAGGACATGGGGTGGCTGGCGGCGATGATCGTGACCGAAGAGATCGCCCGGGCCTCATCGTCGCTGCGGGTCCAGATCAACATGCAGACCCTGGGATGCGCTCATCCGATCCACTTATACGGCACCGAAACGGCCAAACAGCGCTACATCCCCCGGCTCATGAGCGCCGATGCCATCGGGGCCTTTGCCATCACCGAGCCGGACGCCGGCTCCGATGTCATGGCCATGCGGACCACCGCGACCCCCCGAGAGGACGGATGGGTCTTAAACGGCGCCAAGACCTGGATCTCCAACGCCAACGTGGCCGACGTGGTTATCGTCTATGCTTACACCGACCCGGACGCCGGGACCCGGGGCCTGTCGGCCTTCGTGGTCGAGCCCAAGACCTTCGCCGGGGTCAAGACCACGGTCCTCGACAAAATGGGGTCCCACTCGTCGCCGACGGGCGAGCTTTTCTTTACCGACACCCCGGTGCCGGCGGAGAACCTTCTGGGCAAGCCCGGCGACGGGGCTAAAATCCTCTTCGGGTCCCTGAATCAGACCCGGCTGTCGGCGGCCGCCGGGGCCGTTGGCCTGGCCCAGGCCTGTCTGGACGCGGCCGTGAAATACTGCGGCCAGCGGAAGCAGTTCGGCCAGCCAATCGGCCACTTCCAGATGAACCAGGACATGATCGCCCGGATGTCCACGGAGATCGACGCCGCCCGCCTCCTGGTTTACCGGGCGGCCGTGGCCAAGGACGAGGGCCGCCTCAACAACGGCCTCGACGTGGCCCAGGCCAAGTATTTCGCCGGCGAGGTGGTGACCCGGTGCGCCCGGGACGCCATGCGGATTCTCGGGGCCTACGGCTACTCGGCCGAATATCCCGTGGCGCGGTATTATCGGGACGCGCCCACCTACACCATGGTGGAGGGCTCGGCCAACATCTGCAAATGGATCATCGCCCAGGACCAGCTCGGCATCCGGAAGGCCAAC
>CAYNGG010000507.1:0-2985 GCA_964396575.1 uncultured Desulfobacteraceae bacterium
TCGCCTGAGATGAAGCCGCCTCAAAACCGACGGGTCTTCGTGATCGGATATGGCGCCGCCACCCCCCTGGGCCGGACCTTTCCGCTCACCTGGGAGCGGGCCGTGGCCGGCGAGGCCGGGTTCCGGAAGCTCACCCGCTGCCAGGTCCGGTCCCTGAGCGACGTGGTGGGCGAGATCCCCGACTGGGACCCTCTGGCGCTCCCCTTCGTGGACCGGAAAGAAGCTTACAACTGGAACGCCGCCTTTGTCCTGCTGACGGTGGCCGTCTGCCAGGAAGCCCTGGACCACGCCGGGCTCGAAATGGACCCCGAGACCGGCCCCCGGACCGCCTGCCTGGTGGGCTCGGCCTTGAACGGCGCCGACGCCTTTCGGACTGCCGGGGACTGCCTCCGGGAAAAGGGGCCGTTCAAAGTGAGCCCCTACCTCCTGCCCAACCTCTGCGCCAATCTTCCCTCGGGCAAGGCCGGAATGCGCATGGGCTTCACCGGGCCGATCTTTTCCCCCCAGGGAGCCTGCGCTTCGGGGAACCACGCCATCGGGATCGGCGCCCGGATGATCCGGGACGGCGACTGCGACTTCGCCCTGGTCGGCGGGGTTGATACCTGCCTCATCCCCGAGATCATCCACGGCTTTGCCAACATGAACGCCACCGTCAAGATCGTCGAAGGGGACCGGGCTCATGCCGACCCGACCCAGGCCAGCCGGCCCTTCTCGATTGACCGGAAAGGCATGGTCCTCTCCGAGGGCGCCGGGGTTCTGGTTCTGGCCGCCGACGAAATGCTCCCGGTTTACGGCATCACCCCCCGGGCGGAGGTCCTCGGCGTGGGCTGGACCTCCGACGCCCACCATTTCACCCTCCCCAACCCGGAGACCATCATCAGGGCCATCCGGGAGACGATCGAGGACGCCGGGCTGGCCCCCGGCGACGTCGGTTGCGTCAACGCTCACGGGACCTCGACCCCCAAGGGCGACCGGACCGAGGTCGAGTGTCTCCGGACCATTTTCGGCCGGGACATCGAGCGGATTCCGGTGATCTCCAACAAGTCCCAGGTCGGCCACACCCTGGGGGCCTCCGCCGCCATCGAAGCGGCCCTGGCCGTCGAGGGGCTGGTCCGGGAGACCCTCCTGCCCACCGTCAACCACATCCCCGACCCGGACCTGAGCGACGTGGACGTGGTGCCCAACGAGGCGAGGCGCCAGCCCCATGAGACGGTCCTTTCCAATGCCTTCGGCTTCGGCGGGACCAACTGCTGCATCCTCCTTCGGGGGGTCTGACGGAATGGAGCTGCCGTGAAGCCGCCGCCGTTTCGCCCCGAACCCATCCCGGACCGGCCCGATTTCGTCCGGGACCAGGGTCCGGCCGGAGGGGGGCTCGTCTGGCACCGGTGCGACTACCGGACCCTCTACGCCGACACCGACCGGTCCCGGGTGGTCTATCACGCCAACTACCTCCGCTACTTCGAGGTGGGCCGGACCGCTCTTATGCGGGAGGCCGCCTACCCCTATCGGGAGATCGAAGCCGGCGGCTTCATCTACCCCATCATCCAGGTCGGGGTCGATTACTACCGCCCCCTGCGCTACGACGATACCATGTTGATTTATACCCGTCCGGGGGTTCTGGAACGGGTCAAGCTCCAGTTCGACTACCGAATCACCCACGGGGAGACCGGGGAGCTGGTCTGCACGGGCTTTACCCGACACTGCGCCACCAACGCCGCCGGAGTCCCGGTGGGAGTGGATGAAAAGACCCGGCTCCTGTGGGACACCTTCCCCCGATAGACGGCGCGGTCCACCACCGCCTGACCGACCCGATCCCGCCGGCCCTCTTCGACCACCGGTTCGGGGGGACCGCCGTCCTCCCGGCCGCCGAAGCCATCCAGCTTCTCGCCCGGACCGTTGCCGCGCACGGTCCGGATTTTTCGGTTGACGACATCCGCGAGGTCCGGCTCCTGAAATTTTTAGCGATCTCCCCGGAGGCCCCCCGGCTCGACGCCATCGCCCGGGTCGAGCCGCTCTCCGACGGCCGGGTCCGGGCGGACCTCATCACCCGGACGACGGCCCGGGCTTCCGGAATCGTCCGGGTCAAGGAGCACGTGAGCCTCATCTTCGGGCCGACGCCTCCGCCGGAGGACCGGACCTTGCCTTCCCCGTCTGGCCTCGGGGTGCCCCGGCCCGATGGATTGACCCTCACCGGCCGGCCGATCTACGAAACCCTCGTCCCCTTTGGACCCGCCTTCCACACGATCCGGACCCTTCGGCTCGATTCAGGCGGCGCCGTGGCCGAGCTGATCGCCCCGAATCTGGAGACCTTTCCCGGCCCGCTGGGGTCGCCCTTCGTGGTGGACGGGGCCTTTCACGCCGCCTGCGTCTGGGGCCAGCGGTATGCCGGGATCGTCGCTTTTCCCGTGGCCATCGACCGACGGCGGGTGATCCGGCCCACGGTTCCCGGTCAACGGTATCTGGCCGAAGTCACCCCGGTTGGCGAGGATGCGGGGATTTTAACCTTCGAGATGGAGATCCGCGGCGCGGACGGGAAGCCTTGCGAGGGGGTTACGGGGCTTCGGATGCGGGATGTCTCGGGCGGGAGATGGCGGCCGGCGGGGTGGATACGAGAATGAACCGCGGGTTCTCCTCGATTCGGTGGGATGGCCGTGGGCGATGGCCGTCGCCTCGCAGCCGCCCTTGAAAGCCGGGACCCGGCACTCCGCGACCTCGCCCATGAGGCCATGTTGATTGACATCCCACGGAAGCGGCTGTCGCCGGCGGAAAAGCGGCGGCTGATGAGCCTTATGGAAAACGGATGCCGGACAAAGCGGTGTTAAGGGTGGGTTGAAAAGGTTACACGGCCGCAGCGCGGTCGTCGTGGCTAAGGCAGGGGAGTTTTGCGTGTCAAGGTCTCCGGAGCCATGATCTGAATGCCGGGGGATATGGACTTTTTTTGACAATTGTGTCATGTTGATTGATGTCAGAAGATTGATGCACATA
>CAYNGG010000508.1:0-2985 GCA_964396575.1 uncultured Desulfobacteraceae bacterium
CTCAGTCCTCAGCTTCCCCGTCACCGGTCACCGTCAGGTTGTCCCGGTGGATCACCTCGTCATAGGGCTTATGGCCCAACTGCTCCCGGATCTCGCCCGTTCGGAGGCCCATGATCCGTCGAATCTCGGCGGCGGAATAATTGACCAGCCCCACCCCCAGGACGACGTCCCCGCCGTTTTTAAAGGCTACCGGAGCCCCGGCTCCGAACTCGCCCTCGACCTCGACGATCCCCGACGGCAACAGGCTCTTGCCCCCGGTAAGGATGGCGCGGGCCGCGCCGTCGTCGATTCTGAGGGTTCCCTTGGGGGTCAGGGTGAAGCCGATCCAGCATTTCCGGTTGGCCATCTTCCCCCGCTGGGGGAGAAAGACGGTCCCCAGTGGCTCCCCGGCAAAAAGCCGGGCCAGGATGTCGGGCGTCTTGCCCCCGGCGATGATCATGGGGACCCCGGCGGTGGTCACTTTCCGGGCGGCCTTGATTTTGGAGAGCATCCCTCCGGTGCCCAGAGCCCCGGCGATCCCCCCGGCGGCCCGCTCGATCTCCCGGCGGATGGTGGTCACCGTCTCGATCCGGGCGGCGTCCGAGTGAATCCGGGGGTCCCTGTCGTAGAGGCCGTCGATGTCGGTGAGGTTGATCAAAAGGTCGGCATCCATCAGGAGGGTGATCATGGCGGCGAGGTTATCGTTGTCGCCGAACCGGATTTCATCGGCCGAGACCGTGTCGTTTTCGTTGATCACGGGGACCACCTTCCAGGCCAGCAGGGTGTGGAGCGTGTTCCGGGCGTTCAGGTACCGTTTCCGGTGGGTGAGCCCGTCGCCGGTGAGGAGCACCTGAGCCACCTGCTTTCCATGCCGGTCAAAGGCCGTTTCGTATTCGAGGATCAGCCCGGCCTGGCCCACGGCGGCGGCGGCCTGCCGGCGGGGAACCGCGTCGGGCCGCCTTCGGAGCCCCAGCTTTTTCACTCCGGCGGCCAGCGCGCCGGAGGAAACCAACAGGACCTCCCGGCCGCCGTCGATCAGGGTGCTGATCTGGCTGCTGATGGCGCGCACCGCTTCGAGATTCAGGCCGTTGTCCTGGGTCAGGACATTACTGCCCACTTTTACCACAACCCGTTTGGCGGTGTCAAAAAGATGTCGGGGATGATTCGGACTCATGGGAGGTGTCCAGCGCTTGGCATAAGGCATTGATCAGCGGGGTCAGCCCCGTTCCGGCGGCGGCCGAGATCGACACGACGGCCGGGTCGCCGAAGGCTTCGCGGAACCGGGCCGCCTTTTCCTCGGCCCCGGAGATATCGAGCTTGTTTAAGACCACGATCCGGGGCTTGGTATTCAAGTCGGGATTGTGAGCGTCCAGCTCCCGGTTGACCGTCTCATAAGCGATCAGGGGCGCCGCCGGGTCAATGGCGTCGGCGTCGATGAGGTGAACCAGGATTCCGGTCCGCTCGATGTGACGGAGAAACCGGGTGCCCAAACCCGCCCCCGTGTGGGCCCCTTCGATGAGCCCCGGGATGTCGGCCACCACGAAAGGCTCCCGACCCCGATGCGTGACCACCCCCAGGGTGGGGGTCAAGGTCGTGAAGGGATAGTCGGCCACCTTCGGGGTCGCCCCGGAAATGGCGCGGATCAGGGTTGACTTCCCGGCATTGGGCAGGCCGATGATCCCCACGTCGGCCAGGAGCCTGAGCTCCAGCCGAAGGGTCCGTTCGTCGCCAGGCTCGCCGGGCTGAGCAAACCGGGGAGCCCGGTGAGTGGATGTGGCGAATCGTCGGTTTCCCTGCCCGCCCCGGCCGCCTCGGGCCACCACGACGGACTCATCCGGCGCCACCAAATCCCGAACCCGGTCGCCGGTCTCCGCGTCGCGGATCAGGGTCCCGGGGGGCACTTCAATGGTGAGATCCCGGCCGTCCCGGCCGGTCTTCTGAGCCCCGCCGCCGCCTCGGCCGTTTTCCGCCCGAAAATCCCGTTTGAATCGAAAGTCGTAGAGTGTGCGCTTCCGGCCGCTGGCCGTCAGGATTACATCGCCGCCCCGGCCGCCGTCGCCGCCGTCGGGACCGCCCCGGGGGACATACTTTTCCCGCCGGAAGGAAACGCATCCGCGCCCCCCGTCCCCGGCCCGGACGCTGATGGTGGCCTCGTCAACGAAGGTCACTCGGCATAGACGCTGGCCTTCTTCCGGGAACGCCCTAAGCGCTCATAGGCCACCACTCCGTCGATCTTGGCAAAGAGGGTATAGTCCCGTCCGACGCCGACGTTTTCCCCGGGATGAATTTTGGTTCCCAACTGGCGCACCAGGATGCTCCCGGCCCGGACCTTCTGGCCGCCGTAGATTTTGACGCCCCGCCGCTGGCCGTGGCTGTCCCGGCCGTTTCGCGAGCTGCCGCCCGCTTTCTTATGTGCCATTATTCCGTCTCCCTGGATTCGATCGACGACTCGGCCGCCTCGGGGGCCGCCGGCTCGACCGGTTTTTCCATCAGCTCGTCCGCCTCGGCCGGTTTCTGGATCAGCTCATCCGCCTCAGCCGATTTCTGGATCAGCTCGTCCGCTTCAGCCGGTGCCGCCTCGGCGGCGATCCCCGGCCCGGTGATCCGGTCCACCCGGACCGCCGTGTAAGGCTGACGATGGCCCTGCTTCCGGCGATAGCGCTTCCGGCGCTTGTATTTGAAGACCAGGATTTTCTTGGCCCGGTCCTGCTCGACAATCCGGCCCTCCACCGCCGCGTCTTCCACCACCGGCTGGCCGACCGTGACGGTCTCACCGTCGGATAGCATCAGCACCCGGTCGAAGGTTATCGGGGCCCCGACCTCGCCGGGCAGCTTCTCCACCCGGAAGATCTCCCCTTGCCGCACGCGGTACTGTTTTCCGCCCGTATTAACCACAGCGTACATCCGTTGTTCCCTCCTTAACAGCCATCCATCAATCGAAATATAACAGATTCAAAACCAAAAGCAGTCTATATTAACCAATCGGCTGCTATTGTCAAGGATTTT
>CAYNGG010000509.1:0-2982 GCA_964396575.1 uncultured Desulfobacteraceae bacterium
CCGGCGGGGCGGCCCGGGCCGCCGCCTTTATCCTGAGCTGGCTTCGGACCGACCGGGTCCAGGTTTACGGCCGGAGCCCGGACAAGGCCGCCGTGATAGCGTCCCAATTCGGCGGGACCACGGTCTCCGCGGATCAGCTCCGAGGGAACCCCCTTGACGTGAGCATCGTGGTCAACGCCACCTCGGTCTCCTCGCCGGACGAGTCCCCAAACCTGACCGCCCTCGTCCGGGACCTCGAGCTGCCGAGCTGTGAGCTGGTCCTCGACCTCAATTACGGCCGCCCGGAAAACTTATGGGAGGAGCTGGCCCGGCGCCATGAGATTCGCTTCATGGACGGCCTCCGCCCCCTTGCCTATCAGGCCCGCCGGACCTTCGCCCTCTGGACCCGTCTTCAGGTTCCCCCCGAGACCTTCATTTCGGCCATTGAGGAGCCTTGACGCCTCCGTGCCGGACCTTCGGGCTCAGCCGCCATCCCCGGAAGACCGGGCCAGGCTGGCCCTGAGCGCCTTGACGAACCGATAAAACCCGGTCGTTTTGACCCTCAGCTCACGGTGGGCGAGGTTTTTAAACAGCCTCTCCCGGAACCCCCTCGAGACCTCCAGTTGGACGCCGTTCCCGCTCCGGCAGCGGTTGCAGAGGTTTTTGGGGTGAATCCCGCAAAGACCGGGGACTTTGCTGATAACCGCTGAAAACCCGGCGGCACAAAGCGCATCCACCATCCGGGCCTTCAGGACCTCGTCTTTGCCCCCGACGTGAGTGATTTCGGTGGTGTCCCTGGAGCCGTGGACGGTCACGGCCACCCGGGCGTTTTGAGCGGCCTTCAGCCCCAGGGGCTCGTCAAACCGGTCGCTGCTGATGTGGAGGACCGCGTTGCCGGATGGCTTCAGCCCCTTGAACCCATGGAAGGTGTAATCGCACCCGGCCAGGGCGTCGGCGATCTCCACGGTCCCGGGCTCGATGCCTCCGCCGTGAGGAGCAAGGATCGCCACGTCCGAAGCCACCTCCCGGTAAAAAATGACGTAATCCCGGTTTTCGCTTTCGTGGCGCCTCAGCTCGTCAAAATTGGCGTATCGGTCGGTCATCCGGCCAGGGGTATCAGTGTCGAGTTATCGGGAAATCGAGGACAGCCGGAAATGGGCGATGAAAGGATCTTGTTGTCGCGTCGTATTCCCCGCTCACGCCATCCGACCCGGATACGGAAATCAGCTTGCCCCATATCAGTCCACCAGCCAGCTTTCGTTGAGATAGTAATCGAGGAGAACCGGCCGCATCAACGTGTTGATAGCGGTGTGCCGGGAGTCGAGAGCATTCATGCCGAAGACGGTGGCGCTCCGGAAGACATCCGGCGTCAGATACCGGGTGGGGACCGAAAATCCGAGGTCATCGATCCGCCGCCGGAGATCCGCTTCCGAAAGATGGTCCCGCCAGGCCAGAAGCCAGCCCCAGTCCCCGAACGAGGGGACGTTCAGGTGAGTCGGGAGGGTGTCGAGCCCGGCGCTTTCCAGGGTCCGCCGGATGCACAGAAAGCTTTCTTTGGCATGGTAAGGTGAGGTGGCCTGAACGGCCATCATGCCCCATTCCGACAGACGGCTCCGGGCCTTGAGATAGAATCGCCGGGAGTAGAGCTTGACCAGCTCGGGAGATGAGGGGTCGGGGAGGTCCATGAGGATCACGTTCCACCGGTCGTCCCCCGCCGCCGACAGATATTGGTCCGCGTCAATGTTTAAGACCCGCACCGTGGCCATCCGGGCGGTTTCATTCAAGCCGGTATCGGTGGTCCGCCCGGTTTCTCCCCAGATCCGGCGCGGGGGGCCATCAGTGACCCCGGCGGCCGGGGCGGTGATCACCCGGGCGTCGGCAAAGGCGTCCCGGTTGAGCTTGCGGAGGATCGGGTGGCGGGCGCAGAGCTCGACCATGTCCGGGTCCAGGTCCACCAGGAGGACGGTTTCCACATCCGGGTATTTGAGGACCTCCCGGAGTGCCATTCCGTCGCCGCCGCCCAGGATCAGAACCCGCCGGTGGTCGGGGACCAGGGACATGACCGGATGGACCAGCATCTCGTGGTATCGGACCTCGTCCAGGCTGCTGAACTGGAGATTGCCGTTGATGTAGAACCGGTATTCGTCAAGGGACCGGTTGTGGGTCATGACCAGGTGCTGGTACCGGGTGGTCCGGGACAAGACGATCCGGTCGTCGTAGAGGTATTGCTCGGTCCGGACTTGCCAATGGCGGTTCTGATGGTAGCCGACGGCCAGGATGATCGCCGTCAGGAGGATAACGACTTCGATGGCCCGCCCGCCTCGGATGAAGCCGCGCCGGCGGAAATACGCCCAGGTGATGACGGCGATCCCGAAATTGACCCCGGCCAGAAGAAAGCTCGTCTCGGTCAGGGGAAACCGGCGGAGCAGATAGAAGACCCAGAGAAGCGCCCCGACCAGGGCGCCGATATAGTCGGCGCTGAAAACCTGGCTGATGTTGGTGGACAGGCGATGGGCGTAAGTCTCGTTGATCCGGAGCACTACCGGGATCTCCAGGCCGATGAGAAAGCCGATCGAGACGATGAAACCGTATTGGACCAGCGGGAAATGGCTGCTCATCACCCCGTAGGCCCAATAGGTGACGATGGGCGCAAACCCGCCGATGAGGGCCAGGAGGATCTCGATGGAGATGAAGGTTTTGATGAGGTGTTCCGATTTAAAAACGGGCTGGACCGCTCCGGCAATGCCCATCATAAAGAGCATCAGGCCGATGACGACCCCGAACTGCTCGATGGAGTTGCCGAGGAGATAGGTGGCGACGGTGGCCTGGATGTATTCGAGGACCAGTCCGCATGCGCCCGAGGCGAACATGCAGAACATGAGGAGAAAGGTTGCCAGATTGATGCGGCGCCAAACCGGCCGGGACCGGTCGGGCGCCGATGGATGAGGGGGAATGGGGGGCGGGTCGTCGTCTTTAGACGACATGGCTGATGATCACGGCCAT
>CAYNGG010000510.1:0-2980 GCA_964396575.1 uncultured Desulfobacteraceae bacterium
TTGGGCGAGGCTGGTGACCCAAGACTAGCCCAAACGATGTCCTGTTTCTTCTATCCGAACCCGCCGCCATCGTCAAGCCCCGAGCCCGCCGCGGCGTTCGTGCCATTGACAGCTCCGGCCGGGCTGGCGTAAAACCAGCATTGGCTGCCGAGAACATCCTCCGGCTGCGCGGCAAGAACTCTGAACCGACGAGGCGCCATAATGGACCCCCAGCGAGTTGTGCGACTGGCCATTCTCTTATTCATCGTTTCCATTGGATTCGCCTTCTATCTCATCAGCTTTAACGAGATGATCAAGGCGTTTATCGGAATCGTAATCATCAACGGCTGGTTTTTTGCCATCCTGATGCTTCATATCAACGGCAAGATCCGGTTCCTCGACGACGAAGACCCGGATGGAGAGGAAAACACGGAGGGCTGAGATGGGCGAGATGGAGATGTATTGCGGAGAGGTCGAGGTGGCCGCGAAGACCGGGGTGGACATCCGGGACATCACTTCGGAGCTGCGGGCGGTGGTTTCCGAGTCAGGTATCCGTGAGGGAGTCGTCCACGCGACGGCGGTGGGCTCCACCGGATCGATCACCGCCATCGAGTACGAGCCCGGAGTGGTGGCGGATCTCCGACAGGCCATCAACCGGATGGCCCCGCCGGGCATCGACTATGCTCACGAAGCGGCCTGGCACGACGGCAACGGCCACAGTCACGTGGGCGCCGCCCTCGTGGGGCCGTCCATATCGGTGGCGATCCGCGGGGGACGGCTCCTGTTGGGCACCTGGCAGCAGGTGGTGGTGATCAATCACGACAACCGGGCCCGGAACCGGCGGGTGGCGGTGACGGTGACGGGAAGCCGCTGAGGACGGCCTTCGCCCCGATCTTGAGGGATGAACGCAAACCGGCCGGCGGGGCGCCCCGCCGGCCGGTTTGTTTCAGATAGAGTGGTGCCTGTCGGCCCGGCCTTAGAAGATGGTGTAAGCGATGCCCATGTAAAGGGTCGTCACCACGTCATCGTCTTCGTTGTCGCCGGCATCGAGGTGATCGAAGCGCAGGCGGGTGATCAGATCGACGGTGTTGGTGATGTAGAACCGGAGCTCACTCTGGAGTCCGTTCCGATAGGTGTCGTCCTTGCCGCTGTCGGAGGCCAGGATGATGTCCAGCTCCCAGGAGTTGATCCAGTCGATCATGTCGCTGATCTCGTAGCCCAGGGAGACGGTGTTGTTGAAGTTGTGGTCCGTGTCGCCGAACTCCCAGTCAGCCAGGATGGTGGCGTAAGTGACGCGCTCGATGAGCTGCCACTTGAAACCATAGGGCCTGGTGTACTCGAAGGATGCCCGGAAAAGCGGGTCGCCGTCGTTGCCGGAGAAGTCGTTGATGAGGTAGCCGAGCCCCGCCGTGGCCTCCCAGCCGTGCTTCCGAGTCAGAACCCGCTCGTCGGTCAGGATGTCCTGAATCCGGATGACGCCCATGGCCTTTAGAGAATCATCGGCCAGGACCCCGGCATCCCGGAGCACCTGCTCCATGGCCTCGTACCAGAACTTCTCATATTCCTTGAGGCTGTATTTGCTCTTGTACTCCTGCTCCTTGGCGATGACCGAGGCAAGCTGAAGGTAAGCCTCGTCCGGGACTTCGCCCTGGATGATCCCGTACTTTGTCAGGTCATCGACGCAGCGGACCGCCTCCATCAGGGGAGTGGCGGTGATGACCCGGCCGTATCCGACGCCGGCGGTAATTTCCTCCCGATCGTGATTCTCGTAGTCGGATCCTTCGAGGTCCTGATAGTCGAAGTCGAACCGGCCGAAGTAGAACAGCTCATCGCCGCCCTTGTGATACTTCTTGGCCTCCGTCCAGGCATCCAGGATGTAGTTTTCAGCGGTCTTGTCCTCGTCTCTGGGGCCCCGGCTAAGGTCGGACTGGACGTCCGCGTAAACCAGCCATTTAAACGGCAGGGTGCTGTACTCCATGTCATAGGTAAACTCGCCGGTGCCATTGTAGCTGGACTGATCCTGATTGCCTTCCTTGAAATTGAAGGTCGCCCGGAGCTCGGCGTCCTGGTAGTACAGGTCCGGATCGACATAATCAGTCAAATCGAGTGCATAAGCCGATACGGTCGGTATCAGCAGGGCGGCGGTAGCCAGTGCGCATACAATTGTCTTCATCTTCCCCTCCTTTAGGTATATGTCTGATATCTTTCTTTCCCCGATTATCGTTTCAGGCGGATTCCGGACCTCCCGGCCGGTTCCCATTGTGGCGGGGTCGGTGGCGCCCCCGAGCGATTTCCCCGCCGTGGAAAAACCCTCGGGCACCGGCATCGGATCGAGGTCCTGATCCCGCCGAATCGACAATCGAGTCGTATCATCCACGAGATGGGGCGGGGTTGTCAAGATAATTGGAATGCCGGCGGTGAGAAAAACGGGGAAGGGGCGTTACCGCCGGCCCACCAGCTTCCGGGTGCTCAGCTTGAGCAGGACGAAACAGACGATGGCGATGAGGATGAGGAGCTTGACCGACCCGCCGAAAAAGATCCAGATCCGGGTCTTCTGGATTGCCAGGGTTGCCCCGAAGGTGATGACCAGGATGGTGATGAGGGCTGACAGACGATCGACGCCGGGGAGCCGGTGCCAGGAGACCTTCCGGCCGATAATGATCAGGGTGCCGATCATGGCCAGAACCGGCAGGAAATAGACGAAGACGTTGACGGTCAGGAGGTTCTGCCGGATAAAGAAGACCGAGTAGGCGACCAGGACCCCGGCCAGGATGCCGGGAACACAGACGAGATAGACGAGGGCCGAGTAGATGTATTTCAGGGGCGACCGCATGGCCGCGCCCTGGCCGTGGGTGAGGGAGAAAACCCAGGTGATCAGAGGCGGCGCCAGGAAAGCGATCAGGAGATAAAGGGGCGGAACCCGCTCCAGGTCGGCGATGAGTGCCTGGATGGTCATCGGCTTTCCCGCCCGGGGCGTCTCGGCCCGCTCGGACCGGGGCGT